>NZ_JBANBJ010000035.1:0-85389 GCF_059803515.1 Bradyrhizobium sp. UFLA05-125
GCGGACATAGCTCATCTCCTCCTCGTCCAGCCGCTCGCATTCGGCGAAGCCGAGGCCTGCGTCGCCATGCGCGTTCCACGCCGCCTGAAGGGTGCGGCAGGGGTGTCCGCCTTGGCGTAGCGTGAACCAGATCCGGTTGGGGACCTTCTCCAGATCGAGCGCTTGGCCGACCCAGGCTTCGCCCGTAGCCGCGCAGCGAACGACGTAGATGCCAACGGCGGTCTTGCGCTCCTTGTAGGCGGCAATCGCGGCCTTGCGGTCGATGCTCATGGGCTGTGCTCGCGGGGGGGGGGAGTGGTCGTCGCGAGGTCTCATACAAGCCGTCGGGCAGCCGGTCAATATTATCCGGGTAAAATACTCAGGGCCGTTGGAGGATCAGGCTCAGCTCGAGCTCGCGGAAGGCGAGGTAGTTCCGCCGGATCCACTGGTGCAACTCGGTGGACGTATCCTTCTCTTGCCGCAGATAACCGGTGAAAGAGAAGTTGAGCCGGTCGATATAGGTCTTCAGGAAACCCGGCAGCGCCGGAAGGCGGAACAGCCTGCCGCCAGCCATGGCGGGCGGCAGCTCGCCTCGGACGACATATTCGTTGTCCACGGTGATCAGATTGATCCGCGGGATCTGTCCGCGCAGCGTCTCGTACGAGCGGCCCGAGACGCGGTCGGTGTCGGCGACGAACAGGATCATGGGCGCCACGTGGCGGCGCTCGGCTTCCTTCAACAGGCCGATCTCGTCGGTCATCTTGAAGAATTCGTCGAAGGCGTGGAAGCCAAGGTCGATCACCTTAGCAAGGCCGTCATCGACGATGACGCGGTCCATGAGCTGCATCTTGCCGTAGGTGTCGATGACGTCGGCCGTCTCGGTGACCTTCGGCAGGTAATCGAGCAGCGACGGCTCCTTCAGATTGACGTCGAAGGCCGCGACATCACCGTTCCTGAGCAGCAGAAATTCAGTCAGCAAGCGCGCGAGCAACGTCTTGCCGACCTGTGGTCGGGGCGAGCAGATGATGTAGACGGGCGTGGCGGCCATTGGCAGCTATATCAGGCGGGTTCGGCGCCCAATCCAGCCGCATCCGCAGCTTGCCCGCAACTATTTTTCGCTGCTGCGGGCCGCGGGCTTGGAGCCGACGATGTCGGTCAGCCGGATGCGGTCATATTCGCTCCAGACGTTCGCCAGCCAGTGCCGGACATAGCCGCGCAGCACGAACGAATAGTTCGCGGCCTCGTCGTGGATGCCCTTGTTGGCGACGAACTTCAGGAACGGAACGGACGAAACCTCGACCTGCTCATAGGCCATTTCGTTGAGCTTGGGGATGGTCAGCTCGGTCGCGTCCTTGATGCGGTGGAAGTAGGAATTGTAGGTCGCCTGGTCCCACTGGAAGAACTGGGTGTCGTTGATGAAGTTCTTCACCAAGAAATATTTCGCGCCGGTCATGAAGCCTGCGGTCTCTGCGATCTCCTCCAGCGAGGCGATCGAGGGGCCCAGGATGTGGAACACGGCAAAAGTGATCTGGCCGGCCTTGGCGGCGTCGAGGAAGCCGATGTCGCGCAGCGAAGCGAGCGCCGGCGAGAGCAGGCCGGCGCGGACGTCGATCACGGTCACCGACGGGCTCACCGCATTGAGCGTGTCGAAGATCTTCATCTGATCGGCCGTCGTCGTCATATCGACGATCTCGGTGATTTCGGGATGGAAGCGCTTCAGGGTTCCGCGCGGCGATTCCGTGTCGAACGCGCGGGTCGGCACGTTGTTGGCGGAAAAATAATCGAGCAAGGTGCGCGAAACCGTGGTCTTGCCAACCCCGCCCTTGTCCGCACCCACCACAACCACTGCCGGCTTTGCCATTGCTGTCCCCTAACGCGCGCCCGCCGATCGCTGGTTGCGATCGGCCGGGTCGCAAATCGATGTCCCGAGTCTGCTGTTGGGCGCGAACATGGCAGAAACAAGGGAGAATTCAATTCTTTGCAGGCTGGTTCTGGCAATTCTCGAGGTTTTTCCCAATCGTCATGAGATCCCTGCGCGATCTGCCTCGTGCGGCGGCAAATCGCACGCTCAATGATGGCCCCAGGGACCCATTGGATTGTCAACTGGTGTTCCGGAGGGGCTGGACGCGGGGCCATGCGGCACAGCGGCGGGTTTTCCGGAATCGTTCCACGGGCCGCCGGGCAGCGGCGGCGGGCTGTCCTGCTGCCCGGTCTGCGTTTCGGGCTCTTCGGCTTCGTCCGCGGGCGGCGGCAGCGGACCCGGATCATGGCCGCCGGCAAAATTGACCAGCGCCTCGATCCGCGAGTCCACCGAGGGGTGGGTCGCGAACAGATCCGCGAAGCCCTCGCGGGGATTGTCGACGCAGAGCTCCATCACGGCAGAGGTCGCGCCGGGCAGCTCGCCGCGGCCGTCGATCTTGCGCAGCGCCGAGATCATCGCGTCGGGGTTCTTGGTGAGCTCGACCGAACCGGCATCGGCCAAGAATTCGCGCGAACGCGACAGCGCGAGCTTGACGACCTGCGACACCAGCCAGGCCACCACGATCAGAACGACCGCGATGATGATGACCACCACCGCGCCGCCGCCGGAGCTCTTGCTGTCGCTTGACGAGGAGCGGGAGGACGACGACGAGGACGAACCCGACGACCACGAGCCGCCGGAGCCGGAACTCCAGCGGAAGCTGGTGAACAGGCGGAAGAACAACTCGCCGAAGAAGCCGACCACACCGGCGATGATGACGGCGACCACCATCAGCTGCACGTCGCCGTTCCTGATGTGGGTCAGCTCGTGGCCGAGCACCGCCTCGATCTCCTGGTCGTTCAGCGCTTTCAGGAGGCCGGTGGTGACGGTGATCGCGTATTGCCGCGGATTGAGGCCGGTCGCGAACGCGTTCAGCGCCGGGCTCTCCATGATCTTCAGCTTCGGCATGGTGATGCCGCGCGAGATGCAGAGATTTTCGAGGAGATTGTAGAGCCGCGGCTGTTCCTGCCGGGTCACGTCGTGTCCGCCGGTGACGGCGTCGATCATCGACTGGTGGAAGAAATAAGCGATTATGATCCAGGCGATCACGGCTGCGGTCGCAAAAGGGGAGGCCTTGATCAGGTCGGAGAGGGCGCGGGTCAGGTAATAAGCGACCGACTGATTGCCGTTGATGACGACTTCGGCGATCAGCGCGCCGGCATAGACCAGCACGTAGATCAGCAGGAACAGGCCCGCGAGCAGCACCATCGAACGAAACTTGTTCGAGGCGATATGCGTGTAGAGACCATACGCGGCCATGGCGCGCTGTCCTGCCGGTCTATCGTTTCAGATCAGAACTTGACCTGTGGCGCTGCCTCGACCTCGGTGCGGCTCGCGCCGAGATCGAAGAACTCCTTGCGCGTGAAGCCGAACATGCCGGCGAACAAGGCGGCAGGCATCTGCTGGATGCCCGTGTTGTATTCCTGGACCGCGTTGTTGAAGAAACGGCGGCTCGCGGCGATCTTGTTTTCGAGGTCCGAGAGTTCGCTCGCGAGCTGCTGGAAGTTCGCATTGGCCTTGAGGTCGGGATAGGCCTCCGACAGCGCGATCAGCCGGCCGAGCGCGCCGGAGAGCTGGTTCTCGGCCGCGGACACCTGCGCCGGCCCCTGCGCCGACATCGCCGAATTGCGCGCCTTGATGACGTCGTCGAGCGTGCCGCGCTCATGCGCAGCGTAGCCCTTCACGGTCTCGACCAGGTTCGGGATCAGGTCATGCCGCTGCTTGAGCTGCACGTCGATATCGGCAAAGGCCTGGCCGACGCGCTGGCTCAGCGCCACCAGGCGGTTGTAGGCGCCGAAGGCGAACAGCACGAGGACGACGATGACGCCGAGAACGATCCAGCCGGTCGACATGGAGAAACTCCTGAGGGGGAAGAAGGCGGATAGCGTAGACCAAAATGATGCCGGGCGGCAGCCGGTGCGCGAGGCGGGCAAAAGGCAAGTAAGCCTTGGTCGGGCGCGAGGCCATTCCAGTTCAAGGGAAAAGCACTGATAGAGGTCAACTTTCGGCCATGACGGCATCGCCCCAGCGCCAGCGGCGGGCAACTGCATAGGCCGCCTTGTCCCGGCGCGGGACCTTTGCGACCTCGACGCTCCCTTCAGTACAGAGTTTTGCGGTGATCTCGACCTTGCCGATATCTGGCTCTGCCAGCACGCGCGAAAAGCGCGCGCCGACAGGGGCCCGGGTCAGCGCCACATAGATGAACTTCTCATCCTCGAAGGGGACCTCGGCCCCCTTGAGCTGCCGATGTGCTTGCGAGCGCGGCAGGCGTTGGGCGAAATGGCACCAGTCGGGCGCTGTGAGCGGGCAGGGCTTGTCGTGCGGGCAGGGCGCCGCGACATGCGCGCCTGATGCAATCAACTGCTGACGCAGCGCCATGATGCGTGCGTAGCCGGCCGGCGTGCCGGGCTCGATCACGACGAGCGCGTGCCGGGCTTTTGCCCACATGGCCGCGCCGAGCGCTCGCTGGTCGTGCTCACTGATCTCACCGATCATGTAGCTCGCGACGACGAGATCGGCGGGCGCGGCCTCCGCGAGGTTCGCAGCAGCGTCGCCCGGCAAATAGCGGCAGTCGGCCAGTCGCGTGCTGTCCTGCGCCAGCTCGAGCGCCAGGCTGCTCAACGTGCGGTTCGCGTCGAGCAGGGTGAAGGATTGCAGCGAGGCAAAGGCTTCCGCGGCCGCCCAACTCGCGGTGCCCGGACCGGCGCCGACATCGAGCAGGGATTCCGGAGCAAGCTCCGGCGCGATCTCGGTCAGTGCATTCAGGCTGGCCGCAACGGCGGCGTAAGTCGCCGGCATGCGCGCGAGCGCATAAGCCAATGCATCGGCCTCCGACTTGATCGTGCCGGAGCCGCCGCCTGCGCGATAGGTGGTCGAGATTTTCTGCGACCGCTGTGCCGCGTCGGTGCGCGAAAAGCCTTGGAGCTTTGCGTCGAGGGCGGCTTTCAGTTCGGCGGGGAGGGTGGGTGAGATCATCACCAACTCCCGTAATTCCGGGGCGCGACGCAGTCGCGAACCCGGAATCTGGAGATTATGGCGCGAGATTCCGGGTTCTCGCTTCGCGAGCCCCGGAATGACGCGGAAATCGTCACGCCACGTTCTGGTCGAGAATGTCCACCGCCTCTGCCAGGCTCACCGACACGAGCTGCGAGACGCCGCGCTCGGCCATGGTGACGCCGAACAGCCGGTTCATCCGCGCCATGGTGATCGGGTTGTGCGTGATGATGATGAAGCGCGTGTCGGTCGAGCTGGTCATCTCGTGAAGGAGGTTGCAGTATCGTTCGACGTTGTGGTCGTCGAGCGGCGCGTCGACTTCGTCCAGCACGCAGATCGGCGAGGGGTTGGTGAGGAACACTGCGAAGATCAGTGCCATCGCAGTAAGCGCCTGCTCACCGCCCGAGAGCAGCGACAGCGTCTGCGGCTTCTTGCCCGGGGGCTTTGCGATGATCTCGAGACCGGCTTCCAGCGGATCGTCGCTCTCGATCAGGTGCAGCGCCGCCTCGCCACCGCCGAACAACTCGACGAACAGGCGCTTGAAGTGGTTGTTGACGACCTCGAAGGAGGTCAGCAGCCGCTCGCGCGCTTCCTTGTTGAGGCTCTGGATGCCCTGGCGCAGCCGCTTGATGGCTTCGACGAGGTCGTCGCGCTCAGTGGTCAGGCTGGTGTGCTGGGTCTCGACCTCCTTGAGCTCTTCCTCGGCGCGCAGGTTCACAGCGCCGAGACGCTCGCGGTCGCGGCGCATCTTTTCGAGGTCCTCCTCGATCTCGTGCAGCGGCGGCAGCTCCGCGCCGGGCTCGATCTCGGCGAGGCCGGCGACGGCCTGCGGCTCGACCTCAAGCATGTCGCGGATTTCGCGCTCGATGTCTTCCAGCCGGCGCCGCGCGCCTTCCATGCGCTCCTCGGCACGCGCTGTCGCTTCGCGGGCGCTCGACAGGGCTTCGAGCGTCAGCTTTGCAACGCGATCGGTCTCTGCCATGGCCGTTTCGGCCTCGGCGAGCGCGTCGGCGGCAACGCGGCGATCATTCTCGGCGTATTCGATCTCGTTGATCAGCGCGCTGCGCTTCTCGGCGAACACGGCCGGCGCGTTTTCGAGGTCGCTGCGCTCGATCGAGACCTCAGTGATGCGGGCCTGGATGGTGTCGATATGGGAGGCCGCACTCTCCTTGCGGTTCTGCCATTCGGTGCGCTCGGCGAGGATCGCCTGCACGCGACGGTCGGCAAGCTCGGCCTCGCGCGCCAGCGCCTGTGCCTCGGCACGGACTTGAGCGGCCATGCGGCGATGGCCCTCGATGTCGCTGCGTACGGCGGCGAGCCGGACTTCGGTGTCTTCGCTCGACGGCAGCTCCGAGATCGCAGCCGCTGCGTATTCGTGTGCGGCCTCGGCCTCGGCGCGGTCGGCGGCGAGGCGGCTGTGCGCTTCCGACAGCGCCGACTTGCGCGCGGCGCGACGGTTGATCTCGCGCTCCGCCGTGGCATGGCGCTCGCGCGCGGCGTTAAGCTCGCGCTGCGCAGCGCGCCAGGCCTCACGTGTGGCGCCTTCGGTGCTGGCTGCCATCTGCAATTCGGCTTCCGCGTTCTCCAGCGCCTGGCGCTTGATCTGCGCGTCGATGCGGGCCTGCTCCAGCTCGTTCTCGATGTCCACGAGACGCGCGCGCTCGGCGAGCCGCCGCGCGGCGCCGGTCGGCGCGTGAGCCGCCGCGACAAAGCCGTCCCAGCGCCAGACATCGCCTTCCGGTGAGACCAGCCGCTGGCCGGTCTTGAGCTGCGAGACGAGCTCGGCGCCGCGCTCGCGCGGCACGACGCCGATCTGAGCCAGACGGCGCGAAAGCTCGATCGGCGCCTGCACGTGGTCGGCGAGCGACACGACGCCCTCGGGGAGCGCCGGGTCGCCTTCGGTGACACCGGCATTGGTCCAGCGCATCGGCGCGGAGGGATCGACGGGCGCATCGAGGTCGTCGCCGAGCGCGGCGCCGATCGCCTTTTCGAAACCCTTGTCGACGGTGATGCCATCGATGATCGGCGGCCACAGATTCTTGGTCTCGCCGTTGACGATCTTGGAGATCGTGCGTGCCTCGGTCTCCAGCCGCTGCACGCGCTTGTCAGCCTCGTTCAGCGGCGAGCGCGAGGATTCCAGCGTCTGGCGAGCCGCGACATGCGCGGCTTCGCTGGCCTGCGCCGCGGCCTCCGAGGCCGCCAGCGTTTGCTCGGAGTTCTCGACGGCGGCGGTCAGCTCGTCGAGATCACCGAAGCCGCCGGTTTCCTCGGCGAGCTTCTGCTCCTCCGCCGCGACATTCGCGATCTCCTGGTCGAGCCGGGCGAGCTTGTCACGGTGGGTGCGGACGTTGGCTTCGAGTTGATTCCGCTTGGCGGTAAGGTCGGCAAGCGCCGTGGTCAGCTCGGAGAATTGCTGCTCGGCTTCGGCGAGCGTCGCCTCTGCCTCGGATACGCGCTCATCGACGCCGGAGCGCTTCTCGACGCGCGACTTGATCTCTTCCTTCAGCTCCAGATCCTCGGCGTCGAGCCGCTGAAGCGCGACGTCCGCGTCCATGGTCTGCTGCTGGGCGCGGGCGATGTCGCCCTCGAACTGGGTCAGCCGGCGCTCGAGCTCGGTGACGCGCTCCTTGGCGCGCTCTTCCTCGCGATCGAGCAGCTCGCGCGCATTGGTCAGCCGTTGCAGGCCTGCCGCGGCGCGCGCTTCCGCATCGCGCAACGCCGGCATCCCGGCGGCGCGGATCGCCTGGATGCGGGCAGCTTCGGCCTGATGCTGGGTGCGCTCGGCCATCTCGCGAACCGCGAGATCATGGGTGCGGCCGGAATCATTGACCTCGGCATGCGCGCCGACCCAGCGCAGATGGAACAGCGTCGCCTCGGCCTTGCGCACCTTGGCCGCGACCTCGCGATAGCGCACGGCCTGGCGGGCTTGCTTCTTCAGGCCTTCCATCTGGCCGGAGAGCTGGCCGATCACGTCCTCGACCCGGGTGAGGTTGGTTTCGGCTGCCTTCAGCCGCAGCTCGGCCTCATGGCGGCGGGCGTGCAGGCCGGCGACCCCGGCGGCATCTTCCAGCACGCGGCGGCGCTGCTCGGGCTTGGCCTGAATGATCTCGCCGATCTTGCCCTGGTGGACGAGGGCCGGCGAGCGTGCGCCGGTGGCAGCATCGGCGAACAGGATCTGCACGTCGCGGGCGCGCACGTCACGGCCGTTGATGCGATAGACCGAGCCTGCCTCACGTTCGATGCGGCGGGAGATTTCAAGAAGCTGGCTGTCGTTCATCGCCGCCGGCGCGGTGCGATCGGCGTTGTCGATCGTCATCGTCACTTCGGCGTGGTTGCGCGCAGGGCGATTGCCGGAACCGGCGAAGATCACCGCATCCATATCGGCGGCGCGCAGCGATTTGTGCGAGGTTTCGCCCATCGCCCAGCGCAGCGCTTCGACGAGGTTCGACTTGCCGCAGCCATTCGGTCCGACGACCCCGGTGAGACCCGCTTCGATCAGGAAGTCGGTGGGCTCAACGAAGGACTTGAAGCCATGAAGGCGCAGGCGGGTGATCTTCATAAAACACGCTTCTCTGTTGGCAGGACGCGAATCTCCCTGCCGTGACAATACCATAGATGGCAAATGTCGGTGTCTGGGCTACCGCTACGAGCGGCTTATGCACAAGCGACAATGGCTGTGCCGGTGCTCAAGGGCAACCGGCCAGCAACGCTTTTCCCAAGGCTTTTGAGGCGCGAATCAGGATCAAAGCGTGAAGATCAGCTCTTCAACAGCGGATTGATCTTCTTCGCGAATTCCTCGAACGAGGCCTCGCCCTTGATCCTCTCGCCGTTGATGAAGAACGTCGGCGTCGAATCGACCTTCAGAACCTCGCTCGCGTACTTCTGGTCGGCGGCGATCTTGTCGAGCAGCGCCTGGTCCTTCAGGCAGGCCTCGACCTGGCTCTGGGAGAGGCCCGCCTGCTTGCCGATCCGGGCAAGCGTCTCCGTGGTGTTCTTCGTCACCCAGTCGGCCTGCGAGCGGAACAGCATGTCGGTGACGGCGAAATATTTCGGTGCGTCGCCATTGGCGATGCAGCGCGCCAGCATCGAGCCGGCGGCGGCTTTGATGTCGAGCGGGAACTCGCGGAAGATGTAGCGCACCTTGCCGGTGTCGATGAATTCCTTCTTGATCTTCGGGAACACCTGCTCATTGAAGGCCGCGCAATGCGGGCAGGTCATCGAAGCAAATTCGGTGATGGTGACGGCGGCGTTGTCCGGACCGAGCGCCATGTCGGGCAGCGACACCGGCTTGGCGACATCGGAGGCACTCTGCGCCATGGCCTCGGTGATGAGCCGCAGCGGCGACAACCCGGCGGCCACGGCAAGTCCGGTCAGCGAAAGCATCGTGGTGAAGACGCGGCGGGTGATCATCAAAGGTCCAACTCCCGAAATTGGCGTGGGCACGCCCAAAGTTCCCCGATTGAGCGGCCTGTCGCTAGCTTGAAACGGCAATGGAGGCAATGGCGGGCCGCAACAACGGCTCCAGATTAACCGCGGAATGAGGCTCAATTTCGCTTGATTGCGGCACCCAGCCGGGCCAGCGCGTCACGCAATTGTTCATCTTCGATATTGCCGAGGGTCTCGGCTACCTTCGCCACCGCCCCGGCGTCAGGCGGGCGAGGCCGCGCCGGCCGGCCGCGGCTCGACAGGGGGGCCTGGCGGAAGGCGAGCCTGCCGACCGCGTTCCAGCCGAAGAAGCGGTTGACCCGCTCCAGTATCACGTCGGCGGAGTGCTGGATCTCCAGCGCCATCGGGCCCTCGACCCGCAGCACCAGCGTCGCCGGCTCCTGCGGCTGGCCCTCGACCGGCCGCGGCCATTGCATCTTCAACGGCTCCGAATGCGCGGCGATCTCGGATCCGGCGATCTCGCCCCAGCGCGTCACCAGTTCGCGCGCGGCAAAGCCCTGCTTGGCATAGGCCTCGGCAAAGACATCGTTGAGCAGAATCGACAGCGGCTTTGCGCTGATGGGACCGGGTTTGGACATGGGGCCTTATATCATCGGGCGACGCTGATCAGAAACTATCCGGCGCCATGCCGCGCTTGGTCCCGGCCATCCACGCGAAGAAAGGCGTGGATGCCCGCGACAAGTGCGGGCACGACGTGGAGAGTTCGGTGCGACGTCGATACAGTGTCTGCATGAGCCCCAAACCCGCCCTGAAGGCGAAAGCGCAACCAGTTCAGCCGGAAGTCTCCGCGCGCCCTTTGGTGCTGCTCGAATGGTACGATCGCCATCGTCGCCGCCTGCCATGGCGCGCGGCAGCGGGCGAGACGCCCGATCCGTACCGCGTCTGGCTGTCGGAGATCATGCTCCAGCAGACCACGGTCAAGGCGGTCGGGCCCTACTTCGAAAAGTTCGTCGCGCGCTGGCCTGACGTCACGGCGCTCGGCCGCGCCTCGCAGGACGATGTGCTGCGGATGTGGGCGGGGCTCGGCTACTATTCGCGGGCACGCAATCTGCACGCCTGCGCGATTGCGGTCGCGCGCGAGCATGGGGGCATCTTTCCAGACACTGAGGAGGGCCTGCGCGCGCTGCCGGGGATCGGCCCCTACACGGCGGCGGCGATTGCGGCGATCGCGTTCGACCGCCGCGCCATGCCGGTCGATGGCAACATCGAACGGGTGGTGTCGCGGCTGTTCGCGGTCGAGGAGGAATTGCCGCAGGCAAAACCGTTGATCCAGCAACTGGCGGCGACGCTGCTCGCCGATTCTCGCGCCGGCGACGAGAAGTCTCGCGCCGGCGACAGCGCACAGGCGCTGATGGATCTGGGCTCCTCGATCTGCACGCCGAAGAAGCCGGCATGTTCGCTCTGTCCGTTGAACGAGGGTTGCGTCGCGCGGGCGCAAGGCACGCAGGAGACGTTTCCGCGCAAGGCGCCGAAGAAGAGCGGCGCGCTGCGCCGCGGCGCAGCTTTCGTCGTCGTCCGCGGCGACGAGCTGCTGGTCCGCTCGCGGCCCGAAAAGGGCTTGCTCGGCGGCATGACCGAGGTGCCGGGCTCGGACTGGCTCGCCGGCCAGGACGACAAGACGGCGCTTGCGCAGGCGCCTGAGATCAAGGGCCTCACGCGCTGGCAGCGCAAGCTGGGCGTGGTCACCCACGTGTTCACACATTTCCCGCTGGAGCTCGTGGTCTACACCGCCGAGGTCGACGGCCGCACCCGCGCGCCGGGGAGCATGCGCTGGGTCCCAATCGCAACCCTTGCGGATGAGGCGCTGCCCAACGTCATGCGCAAGGTGATCGCGCACGGGCTGGATCTTAAGCTCCGCACGCACTCCTGACAGCATGCTGGCAACAGCGCTGCCGTATCGGGAGGCGAAACGGAGGCTTCCGATGGTCAAGACCGCGCTCGACGATTTCAACATGCCGCCCTGTGCCAAGCTCCTCGGCTGGCGTCTCTTGGACGCCCGGCCCCACGAGGGCTGGATCAAGCTCGGCTTCGAGGGCAAACCGGAGTTCTGCAATCCCGCCGGCTTCATCCAGGGAGGCCTGCTCTCGGCGATGCTCGACGATACGATGGGTCCGGCAGTGCTCGTGATGAGCGAGGGCAGGCTCTATACGACGACCGTCAGCATGACCGTGAACTTCCTCGCTCCGGCCAAACCCGGGCCGATCGTCGCTGAGGCCAAGGTCACCCAGCTCGGCAGGACGATCGGATTTGTCGAAGGTAAGCTGGTGGCCGAAGACGGCACGCTGCTTGCGACCGCCACCGCCAGCCAGCGTCTGCTCGATGCGGCAAAGGTGGTTCGCTGACAGGCGTAGTGGACCCTCTGCCCCTTCCTCGAGTAGGGCAAGGCCTCGGCACGTAATCGTACGGGGTCTACCCCCGCGTGCAACGAGAGGATTTGCTCGCCGATTCCTTGCGCTCGCAATGAGCGCGCCGGTCGGGGCCTGCTCAAACCGCGCGAGCATTCGGAATCGCGCATATTGTCGCAGCCGGAACAGAGATGGATGGATGCGGGGCAATCGGCAGGCAAATCGCGACGTTCGACGCATCGTCGGCATGGCTTGCGGCAAAGTGGCCACTTCATATTCTCTGCGGAAGCTTTGATTGTAGGTGGCTGTTGCCCGATAGAAAATTAACAAAAGTTAAACGGGGTTATTTTCAACCGTGCTTTATTTGAGGCCTTGAGGTGCGCCATGACGCTTGCGCTTATTGAGACCGGCCATTGCAACGTCGATCTCAAACCGTCCCCGATCGAGCCATCCTGGATCATTGAAGGAAACCCCGAAGCGCGTTCGCACCTGCTGTCGACCAGCGCGTGCGGCACCGCCACGACCCTGATCTGGTCCTGCACCGGGGGCAAGTTCAACTGGTACTACGATCTGGACGAGACGATCATGATCCTCGAAGGATCAATGGTGATCGAGAGCGACGGCATGCCGCCGAAACGCTACGGTGTCGGCGACGTCGTCTTTTTCCGCGAGGGTGCGCACGCCAAGTGGCACATCGAAAAGTATGTGAAAAAGGTCGCCTTCTTGCGCCAGACCAATCCGGTTGGACTTGGTTACGCCATCCGCGCCATCAATAAGCTCAAGCGGATGTCGTCGGTGTTGGGCAGTCGGCGCTCCACCTAACTCGCGCCCATCGACGTCATTGCGGATACCGCCTAGGTGCTCGCGCGCCTCGCATCGGCGGGCCGCGGCACGAGCGGCGGCTTGGCGTTGAGGGCCTCGACCTGGAAGCCGGCGACACGCTTGTAGTTCGCGGCGATGTCTTCCAGCTCCTTCTGCGACAGCACATCGGTGACGACCTCGTAGCCGTTGGGCGCGCGCTCCTCGACGAGCTGCATCACCTGCTCCGGGCCGTTCTTGCGGTTGAGCAGCACCAGATCGGTTGTCGCCGGCCGGCGCTCGGCCTCATAGGCCGATAGCGCTGCATTCGTCGGCCCGTGTGCAAGAATCTCGCGAGTGATGACGCGGGCATCGAGGATTGCCTGCGAGGCGCCATTCGAGCCGATCGGATACATCGGGTGCGCGGCATCGCCCATCAGGGTGACGCGGCCAAAGGTCCATTGCGAAACCGGATCGCGGTCGACCAGCGGATATTCGTAGGCGTGCGGGCAGTCCCTGATCAGGCCGGGCACGTCGAGCCAGTCGAACTGCCAGCTCTCGAACCACGGCAAGAACTCCTCCAGACGCGCGGTGCGGTTGTAGTCCTCCCGCCGCCACTGATAGGTCGGTGGCATATGCCGCTCGGCGACCCAGTTGACCTGGTGGTTGCCGGACGCGTCCGGCGCGTTGGTGATGGGATAGCAGACGAATTTCAGGATCTCGTGCCCGGCCATGATCATGGTGCGCCCGGAGAGGAAGGCCTTTGCCGGCGTCACGCCGCGCCAGAGGACGCGGCCGTTCCAGATCGGCGGCTCCTCCTGCGGGTAGAGTTTTTCACGCACGGCAGAGTGGATGCCATCGGCGGCGATCAGGAGCGCGCCTTCGTAAGCTCCGGCGGGCTTGCCGGTCGCCTTGTCGATGAACTCGGCGCGGACGCCGTCGGCCGTCTCCTGCCAGCCCGTGAGATGGTGGCTGGTCAGAATGTTCTCGCGGCCGAGCCGTTCGACCGCTGTGTCGAGCAGGAGCTGCTGGAGGATGCCGCGATGGATCGAGAATTGCGGCCATTTGTAGCCGGCCTCCAGCCCGCGCGGTTCGCTCCAGATCGGCTTGCCGTGCTTGGAGAAATAAGCGAGCTCACGGGTGCGCACGCCGCTCGCATCGAGCTTCTCCATCAAGCCAAGCTCGATCAATTCGCGCACCGCATGCGGCAGCACGTTGATGCCGACGCCGAGCGGTTTCAGCTCGGCGACACTCTCGAACACCTTTGCAGGAATGCCGATTCCGTGCAGGCTGAGCGCAAGCGTCAGCCCGCCGATGCCGCCGCCGGCGATGAGGACCGTCATGTCAAAACCCCTCCGATTGGCGGCGTCTTCGCACGGGGAAGCCGCGGTGGGCAACAGCGAAGAGAGCGGCCTATGGACGCCGCGCCGACCTGCAGTTAACGTTGCCCTTTCGGTACGAGGTCTCCCATGCTCAAGCTCTACTACACCCCCGGCACCTGCGCGGTCGCTTCCCACATCGCCCTGGAAGAGGTCGGCGCCGACTACACGATCGAACGGATCGACTTCAAGGCCAACCAGCAGAACAGCCCGGACTACCTCGCGATCAATCCCAAGGGCCGCGTGCCGTCGCTGGTGACCGATCGCGGGGTCCTCACCGAGACGCCGGCGATGCTGGCCTACATCGCGCAAATGTTTCCCAAGGCCAAGCTCGCGCCGCTCGACGATGCCTTCGCATTCGCGCAAGCGCAGTCGTTCAATTCCTATCTGTGCTCGACGGTGCACGTGGCGCACGCCCACAAGATGCGCGGCGCGCGCTGGGCAGCGGAGGAGACTTCCTTCGCGGACATGAAGCGGATGATCCCGAAGACCATGGGGGCCTGCTTCTCGCTGATCGAGCAGAAGATGCTGAAGGGGCCGTGGGTGATGGGCGAGCAGTACACGATCTGCGATCCCTATCTCCATACGCTCTCGCTCTGGCTCGAAGGCGACAGCGTCGACATCAAGGCGACACCGAAGGTCGCCGATCATTTCAAGCGGATGTCCGAGCGGCCCGCCGTGCGCAAGGTGATGGACGCGCACAAGGCGTGAGAGACTTCGGGTTGTAGGGTGGGCAAAGGCGCGTAGCGCCGTGCCCGCCATCCCGCCTTGGCTGCAACAGAAGTGGTGGGCACGCTTCGCTTTGCCCACCCTACGAAGCTTTCCGCTTCTCCAAATCCCGTCCCGTCTCCAGCATCAGCCGTCGCAGCCAGATCGAGCCCGGATCCATCTGCGCGCGGGTCGGATAGAACATGAACTGCTCGTCGATCCCGGGATCGAGCGGCGGCGTCACGGTTGAGAGCGCAAGTTGCCTCGACAGCGCCGCGATCAGCCGGCGCGGCACGAAGGCGACGAGGTCGGTGCGGGCGGCGACATGCAGCGCCTCGAGATAGCCTGACACGACGAGCGCGATGTGCCGCTCGATGCCTTTGCTGCGCAGCCAGGTGTCGATCAGGTCCTCGCCCTGGCCGCGGATGATGACGGCGACGTGGCGCGCAGCGAGGAACGTCTCGCGCCGCTTCAGCCTAGCGCCGACGGGATGGCCGCGCCGCACGGCGAGCGCATCGCTGTCGGTATAGAGCAGCTGCCGGTGAAATCCCTTGAAGGCGTTGCCGATCGATATCACGAGATCGATGGTGCGGGCGAACTCCGCGTGGAAGATTGCAGGTCCCCGCCACGGTACCACGTCGATGCGGACATTGGGCGCAAGGCGCGTCACCTTCTCCATCAAGGGGGGCATCAGAAGTTCGACGGCAAGGTCGGGCATCATCAAGCGGAATTGCCGCTCACTGCGCGCCGCATCGAATTCCTCTGCTACGAAGAGCCCGCGCACCTGGTCGAGCGCCTGCGCAAGCGGGGCGCGCAGGGCCTGCGCCCGCGGCGTCAGCTCCATCCGCGCGCCGGTACGCACCAGAAGCGGATCGCCGAAGATGTCGCGCAGGCGCTGCAGCGCGTGGCTGGTCGCAGGCTGCGACAGCCCGATCCTCAAGGCGGCGCGGCTGACATTCGTTTCGCGCAAGAGCGCGTCGAGCGCGTTCAGCAGGTTGAGGTCAAGCGAATTCAAATTCATGAAGCGAATAGATATCATAACAACTATCGATTGGAAGAATTTGCACGAGACGGCGATGATCCCCGCGAACTCAAGCAAGGGAGAAGCCGCCATGAGCGCCGCCGCCAACAAGAAACTGATGCAGGATATCTTCGCTGCCGCCGCGAACCCCGATCCCGCCGCGCGCGACCGCGCGCTGTTCATCGAACGCCTTGCCGACGACGCCAATTGGGTCGTGACCGGGCAATATTCATGGTCGCAAACCTTCACCGGGAAGGACGCCATCCTCAACGAGCTGCACGGCCACGTCCGCTCGCGCCTTCGCGACCGCACGCGGACGGTGGCGCACCGCTTCATCGCCGACGGAGACGTCGTCGTGGTCGAGGCCAAGGGCGACAACGTCACCAAGGAAGGCGCTCGCTACGACAACGACTATTGCCTGGTGTTTCGCCTCGAGGACGGCAGGATCAAGGAGATCCGGGAATATTGCGACTCGGTCCTGACCGAGAAAGCGCTGGGGCCGTTTCCGCAAGCCCCGAGCGGGACCGCACGCTGATCCGGGTCGTATTGTGTCAGCGTTGCGGACAAGTGCCCGGGACGCGCCTGTTCGCACGAGCTTGCGTCCGATCCGTTTGCCGTTCGAGCCTTCGGCTGATCTTGTGTAAAACCGCCCGCCTGATCAATGCGTTGTCCTGCCCGGGTTCCACCGGCGTCCACGCGACGCGAGAAGGACACAATTAACAAGTGTCGAGCATTGTGTCGCCGCGGACAATGAGTCGCCGGGCGGGCGATCAGCGGCTGCAAGGGTGTCGCCTGGCGATTTCAGGTTCGTCCGGCTGCCCCGCGTCTCTTGCTTGGGATGGACAGAGGAAATGGCGAGCGTTCGTTTGAAGATCAGGGGGCGTCTTTACGCCGGCTTCGCAGCTCTCGTGGCGGTTGGCCTGATCATGGCCGCGGTGGCCGTCTGGAACCTGTGGGCTGTGCAGGACCAGGTCGCAAAGGCATCGGCCCTCTCGGACAGCACGGCGCGGGTCCTGGAAATATCGAGCCACCTCCAGGCGATCCAGCGGGCCAACCTTCGCTATATCCACGACGGGAACGAGCCGTCTCTCAGGGAGGCTGGAGACCGGGAGGCCGCGGCGACCGAGCTGCTTCAGGTGGGCGCGAAAGCGACGCTCTCCGAGGAGCGGCGAAAGCTCTACAACGATCTCATCAGCGATATCGCGAAGATGCGGTCCCTGCGCGACGATCTCGGCGACGCCGTCAACGAGATGAGGACGGGCAGGGCGACCCTGTTGCCGGGTGGTGACGATCTGGCTGCAAAAGCCGCCAAGCTGGTCATCGCTGCGCGCATCTCCCACGATGCCGAAGTCGCGGCCGCGGTCGCGGATCTCGAATCCAAGATCGTTCTTGTCCGAATCGCGAACTGGCGTTTTCTGGCCTTGCGCGACAGCAAGGGGGCTTCCGCCTTCAGGACGAGCGTCGAGAATACGCAACAAAAACTCGCCGCGCTCGAGAGTGCCACGCTGCCGGAGGCGGTCCAGTCCGCGATCGCACCGGTTAAGGCATCGCTGACGATCAACAAGAACGCCTTCGAGACAACATCGGCTGCGATGCTCAAGGCGGACGACATCTACAACAACAACCTCGCGCCCCTGATCGTCCGAAGCATCGACAAGCTCAAGGTCGCGGAAAGCGGATTGAAGACCGAAAATCAGGCATCGCGCGCAGCGGCCGAGGGTGTCATCGCGAGCACGACGTCGATCCAGGAGGCGGCCGGCGCCGTCGCCCTCCTGTTCGGCTGCATCGTCGCCTTCCTCATCGCCCGCAGCATCGTCGGACCGCTCACCGCGATGACCCGCGCGATGGGAGGGCTCGCCGGTGGCGACCTGAGGGTCGAGATTCCCGGACGCGGCAATCGCGACGAGATCGGTGACATGGCCAAGGCGATCCAGGTGTTCAAGGACAACATGGTCGAGACCGAGCGCATGCGCGCCGAGCAGAAGGAGCTAGAGGCGCGTCAGGCCGAGCAGCGCAAGGCCGACATGGTCAGGCTCGCCGACCAGTTCGAGCAGGCGGTCGGCGAGATCGTGGAGACGGTGTCGTCTGCGTCGGGCGAGCTCGAAGCCTCGGCCAGCACGCTGACCACCACGGCCTCGCGCGCCCAGGATCTGTCGACGGAGGTCGCAGCCGCCTCGCAGGAGGCCTCCGCCAATGTGCAGGCAGTTGCGTCCGCCACCGAGGAGCTCACCTCGTCGGTGGGCGAGATCGCACGCCAGGTGCAGGAATCGGCGCGCATCGCCAATGAAGCCGTGGCGCAGGCGGGCCGGACGAACGAGCGGGTCGGAGAGCTCTCGAGGGCGGCTGCCCGCATCGGCGACGTCGTCGAACTGATCAGCACGATCGCCGGCCAGACCAATCTTCTGGCGCTGAACGCCACCATCGAGGCCGCGCGTGCCGGCGAGGCCGGCCGCGGCTTTGCCGTCGTCGCCACCGAGGTCAAGGCATTGGCCGAGCAGACGGCGAAGGCGACCGGCGAAATTGCCCAGCAGGTCTCCGGCATCCAGGCGGCGACCGAGGAGTCGGTCGGCTCGATCCGGGAGATCGGCGGCACCATCGAGCGGCTGTCGGAGATCTCAGCCGCGGTCGCGGCAGCCGTGGAAGAGCAGGGTGCGGCGACGCAGGAGATCTCGCGCAACGTTCAGCACGCGGCGCGTGGAACGCAGCGGGTCTCGACCAATATCGGCGACGTGCAGCGCGGCGCCTCGGAGACAGGCTCGGCGTCCTCGCAGGTGCTGGCCTCCGCCAAGTCGCTATCGGCGGACAGCAGCCGGCTGAAGCTCGAGGTCGCCAAGTTCCTGAACTCGGTGCACGCCGCCTGATCGCTGGCGGCGCCGGCGGGAGCCGGGCCGCGCGGTGATGCGCGACCCGGGAGGGACGGGCGGTCAGGCCACCTTCGTCTTCATGTGCTTGAACATGTTGTCGCGGGCCTCGTCGTCCATCACGGTCTTGAAGGCGAACTTGTCCTTCAGCGCGATGGCGCGCGCCGCCGCGGGCCGCGCGGAGATCTCGTCGACGAGACGCTTGACGTTCGGGTATTTCGCCGGTGCGTCCTCGCCGAGCACGAAGGCGGCCATGCGAGCCCAGCCCCACAGCGCCATGTCGACGATCGAGTAGCTGTCGCCGACCATGTAGCGGTGCTTCGCCAGATGATCGTCGAGGATCTGGTAGTGGCGGTGGCCTTCATACTGGTAGCGGTTGTGCGCGTAGTCCTGGTCCTTCGGCGAGAAGTGCCTGAAGTGCACGGCCTGTCCCGAATAGGGGCCGAGACCGGTGGCGATGAACATCAGCCATGACAGCGTCTGAGGGCGCAGGGCGGGCGCGGGCAGGAACTTGCCGGTCTTCTCGGCGAGATAGAGCAGGATGGCGTTGCTATCGAACACGATGGTGCCGTCGTCGTCGATCGCCGGCACCTTGGCGTTGGGATTGATCTTGAGGAATTCGGGCGTGAACTGCTCGCCCTTGCGGGTGTCGACCGCGACCGGCTCGAACGGCAGGGCAGACTCTTCCAGAAAAAGCGCAACCTTGGTCGGGTTCGGCGAGCCGTTGAAGTAGAATTTGAGCATCGAGAATCTCCCAAGTCCTTTGTCAGCCGAGATCGGACGCAGCATCATTGCCGCGGCGGCCCTCTCTTGCCCGAACCCTTGCGGAAAGCACAAGTGACGTGTTCGTGGATGGAGCCTGCACGCCGTGCAGGTCAGCCGGTGTAAACAAAGCCAATGATCGCCGCGATGATCACGCCGAGACCCGCAGCTTCCAGGCGGTGCGCAAGGCGCGTCGCGGCATGCACGTCAGATGCCCGCGCGGCGCGCTCGGAGCCTTTAGCATAACCGTGGACGATGACGTCGTGATTGAAGGTATCGTGAGCCTCGTTGCCGCTCGCGAGCCCGACGCTGACGAGCAGCACGCCGAACAGAGCGAGCCCGGCAAAGCCCAAAAGTCCGATCATCAACATCGGGAACATGCCGACCAGGAAGATCGGCAGCAGCGGCAGGAGTAGCAGTGTCTCGGACTGTCGTCGCATGGCTCGACCGGTCAAGACAGGAAGCGTGTGTGGAATGTAGTCCCGGGAGCTCGGCCATTCAAGGAGCCGCGTCATTCCGGGGGCGCGCGATGCCCCGGAATGACGAAAAGGTGAGGGGCGCTACTCCGCCATGCCGGAACGGATTTCGGCGCGCAGCTCGTCGATCAGCTTGAGGCCCTGCTTGGTCTCGACGTGCCAGTAGGTCCAGCCGTTGCAGGCGGCGGAGCCCTGCGCCACCGCGCCGATGCGGTGGATCGAGCCGACCTTGTCGCCCAGCATGATGGCGCCGTCGGCACGCACCAGCGCGCCGAGCTTCTTCTTGGCGTCGAACAGTTTTGATCCGGGCATGATCATGCCGCGCTCGATCAGCTCGGAGAACGCCACGCGCGGCGCCTCGCGTGCGGTCATGAACGGGGCGAGGCTCTCTTCCGGTAGCGGCTCGACCGCTGCGATCCGCTCCTCGGCCGCCTGCGCGTAAGTCCGTTCGCGCTCGAAGCCGATATAGCTGCGGCCGAGCCGTTTGGCGACCGCGCCGGTGGTGCCGGTGCCGTTGAAGGGATCGATCACGAGATCGCCGGGCTTGGACGACGACAGCAGCACGCGCGCGAGCAGGCCTTCCGGCTTCTGCGTCGGGTGAACCTTCTTGCCGTCGGTGCCCTTGAGGCGCTCCTCGCCGGTGCAGAGCGGGATCAGCCAGTCGGAGCGTGCCTGCACGTCCTCATTGGCCGCCTTCAGCGCTTCGTAGTTGAAGGTATAGCCCTTGGCCTTCTCGTCGCGCGCGGCCCAGATCATGGTCTCGTGCGCGTTGGTGAAACGGCGGCCGCGGAAATTCGGCATCGGATTGGACTTGCGCCACACGATGTCGTTCAGGAGCCAGAAGCCGAGGTCCTGCATGATCGCGCCGACGCGGAAGATATTATGATAGGAGCCGATCACCCAGATCGTCGCCGACGGCTTCATCACGCGGCGGCAGGCGAGCAGCCAGGCGCGGGTGAAGTCGTCATAGGCCGAAAACGAATCGAACTTGTCCCAGGCGTCGTTGACGGCGTCGACATGGGATTCGTCGGGGCGCTTGAGATCGCCCTTGAGCTGAAGATTGTAGGGCGGATCTGCGAACACCAGATCGACCGAACCGGATGCCAGCTTCGACATCTCGGCGACGCAATCGCCGACGATGATGCGATGCGAGGCGGACTCAAAATTTGTGCGGGGCGCCCTTGCAGACGCCCCGCGACGCGACACAACCATGACTCAAGAACTCTGACTCAGGCGACGCTGTCGGCGACGCGGGACCAAACAACCGACTGGCCCCTACATTGACCGCGCAAAGTAAAAAACGACTTAACCCGCATTGTCTCGAGATTGCTTCGACATCGCGCAGTGCGTTCGCGAAGATGCGTGGATCACTCGTGTTTTGCAGCATATTTCGCGTTCGCGCAGCTGCAATCACCTCGCGCGTGCGAAACTTTTTTGCGGAAAAAATTGCAGCTCTACAGGAAAAAAATGCAGCCATCGGCGAGCTGTCGCACTAGGCAATTTTTGCCGAGCAGGATATTGATTAACAGAACGGAAATTTTACGTTTGTGACGCGGGTAGGTCTTGCGCTGTTGCGTGTCCCGCGGAAGCAATCAGGGACTCAAAGGGAAGCCGCCATGCGTTACGATGATTTCCGCCGCAGCGATGACATCGAGGATCGTCGCGACGAGGGTGGTGGTGGGTTTGGTGGTGGCGGCGGTGGTGGTTTCGGTTTGCCGATGGGCGGTGGCGGCCTCGGCATCGGCACCCTCATCGTGCTCGGCCTGCTCGGCTATGCCTTCGGCATCGATCCGCGCATCCTGATCGGCGGCGCCGAGATCCTCACCGGTGGCGGCCAGGCGCCGAGCTACCAGACCGATCGCCAGGCATCGGGCGGGCAGGTGAAGCGTGGCGCGCCGACCGACGAGATGGGCAGCATGATCTCCGGCATCCTGGGCGAGATCGACGATCGCTGGAGCGAGATCTTCCAGGCCAGCGGCCAGTCCTACACCGGTCCCAAGATCGTGCTGTTCCGCAACGCCACCAATGGCGGCCGCTGCGGCATGGCGCAATCGGCGATGGGACCGTTCTACTGCCCGCCTGACAAGACGATCTTCCTCGACACCGGCTTCTTTCGCGAGGTCGAGACCCGCTTCCGCGGCTGCTCCGGCAAGTCCGCCTGTAATTTCACGACCGCCTACATCATCGCCCATGAGGCCGGCCATCACATCCAGAATCTGCTCGGCATCATTCCCCGCGTGACGCGGCTGCAGCAGCAGGCCGGTTCCAAGGCCGAGGCCAACGCGCTCCAGGTGAAGGTGGAATTGCAGGCCGACTGTCTGTCCGGCGTCTGGGTCAACCGCGAGGCGAAGAAGCGTCCGAACTTCCTCGAACCGGGCGACATCGACGCGGCGCTCACCACGGCGAGCGCGATCGGCGACGACACGCTGCAACGCCAGGCCACGGGCCGCGTCGTGCCTGATTCCTTCACCCACGGTTCGGCCGAGCAGCGCAAGCGCTGGTTCATGACCGGCTACCAGCAAGGCAGCGTGCAGGCCTGCAACACGTTCGGCGGCGGGTCGTTGTAGTCGGGAGAGTTTTGTGCCCCGGACGCTGCGCAGCATGAAATGCTGCGCTGCTGAGCTGGGACCGATCTAGGCCGGTCTCTCAAAAATGGGTCCCGGCTCTGCGACGCAGCGCCTTGCGCTGCATCGCGTCCGGGACACGAGGGAGCAACAATGTCCTCCATCGACGAAACAAAGCAATTCATCCCGCTCAACATCGCGGTGCTCACTGTCTCCGACACGCGCGCGCTCGCCGACGACAAGTCCGGCCAGACGCTGGCGGACAGGATTACGGCAGCCGGCCATCATCTCGCCGCGCGCGAGATCGTTACCGACGATGTCGAGGCGATCCGCGACGTCATCCGCCGCTGGATTGCGGACGCCGGCGTCGACGTCGTCATCACCACCGGCGGTACCGGCTTCACCGGGCGCGACGTGACGCCGGAGGCGATCGAGCCCTTGTTCGAGAAGCGAATGGACGGCTTCTCGATCGCGTTTCACATGATGAGCCACGCCAAGATCGGCACGTCGACGATCCAGAGCCGCGCCACCGCTGGAGTTGCCGGTGCGACCTACATCTTCTGCCTTCCGGGTTCGCCCGGCGCCTGCCGCGACGGCTGGGACGGCATCCTCGCTGCCCAACTCGACTATCGCACGCGCCCCTGCAACTTCGTCGAGATCATGCCACGCCTCGACGAGCATTTGCGCAGACCGAAAGCGCAAGGCGCGACGGTGTAATGACGCAGGCACGTGAGGAGCTCTTTCTTGAGCCAATCACGATGCTTTCCCTTCTCCCTTGCGAGCGAAGATGGCGCGATGCGCATCTCGCTCCGCTGAATTCACTCTTTCCTGGCCTTGAGTCTCAGCGACAGCCGCACCGCGCGCCATAGCTCGCGGCACGCATCGCGGTGCAGCCGTCGCGCGCGGCGTTTGTAGAGATCGACCAGTTCTGCCGTGACGTGGCGCGCAGCTTGGTGCCGCGCGCGCATCAGAGCTCGCGCTCCCAGGTTTCGCCGATCAAATTCTGGCCGAAGCTGCGATGCGGCTCGCTCGCCACCAGCTTGAAGCCGGCATCCTGATAGATCTTGCGTGCGCCGACCAGAATGCTTTGCGTCCACAGCGTCATCTGCCGATAGCCGCAGGCGCGCGCAAAGGCGACGCATTCGGCGACCAGCCGCTGGCCGACGCCGTGGCCGCGCGCCGTGGGGTCGAGCAGCAGGAGGCGCAGCTTGGCGACGTCGTCGCTCGCCTTCACCAGGAACACCGAGCCGACCGGGCGCCCCTCGATGTCGGCGATCCAGCAGCGCTCGCGCGAGGCGTCGTAAGAAGTCATGTATTTTGCGACGATCTCCGCAACGAGCGCCTCGAAGCCTGAATCAAAACCATATTCGCTGGCATAGAGCGCGCCGTGGCTCTGCACCACCCAGCCCATGTCGCCGGGCCGCGGATCGCGCAACGAGGCGGCCGCCGGGTGGGCGCGCGGCATCGCGAGCAATCGCTCGACCGTGTCCATCGCACCCGTCAGCCGATTGCGATCGGCATCGTTGAGCGGCCGCAGCATCGCGGCGACGTCCTCTTGCGACGAGCGCTCGAGCCTTGCGAAGGCCTGCCGGCCCCTCGCCGTCAGGCTCAGTTGATATTGCCGCCGATCGGTTGCGAGCGGCTTGCGCGCGATCAGGCCCGCGTCGTCGAAGTTCTGCACGATGCGGCTGAGATAGCCTGGGTCGAGCCCGAGCTCGATGCCGATCTCCTTGGCCGAGCGCTCGCCGCCATGGGCGAGCTCGTAGAGCACGCGCGCCTCGCTGAGCGAGAATGGCGTTTTCAGAAGCTGCTGGTCGAGCACGCCGAGCTTGCGGGTGTAGAAGCGGTTGAAGGCGCGAACCGCCTCCACCTGGTCGTCGGACACGTGTCCGGCAGAAGCGCCTGCGGGCAGGCTGGATGACATGCTTGGCGACATGGGGCACCTCCAATACTTGCCATTGTCAATTAATTAGTTGACTTTGGCAAGTATATTTCGGCCTCACGTCACCGTGACGATCTTGCTCCGCAACAGCGTTCGGGACGAGCGGCCGAGCCGCCGTAGCAACTGCGCCTCGGAACGGCGCGCCTGGGGCGGGTAGCCGCCGATCCGGTCGTAATGGTCGCGCGCAATCAGAAGCCCCTGATCGCCCAGGGGCCCCATGATTTTCCGCGCCACTAGGCGGATGATGTCGCGCAGGCTGGTATCATTGTAGGGCGAGCGCGCATAGCGGAAGACCGCCGCGCGGTCGCGTCCGCTGGCGGAGACCGCCTGGATGAACTGCGTGGTCTCTTCGATCCAGCCGGTCTCGAGCACCGCGCCGGCATGCAGGAACATCAGCCAGGGCGAACGCGCCTGGAGCGCCCCGGCGGCAAGCGCCGCGCCTTGCGTCGAGCCTTCGTAGCCGATGAAGCGGCAGCCCGCGACGTCGGCGACGCGCTCGATCACGCCGTTACGCGTGCCGTCGACCAGGAGAACTTCCTTGATCAGGCCGGCAGCGGCCCCGGGGACCAGCGCGGCCAGAGTTGCGACCGCCGGCTGTTCGACGCCTTCGGTCGGTATGATGACGCTCAGCATGATTGAGGCTTCAATGGTCTCAAGCTGTGGGAAAAGCGCAATTGTTATAGCGTATAACCGTGCGGCGGCGCCGGACGCAACGATTTGCCGGCGCGTTGGTGCTACGGTGTCGCAGAATGGTAAACCGTGCAGCCCTCCGCAGCCAAGCATGTCGCGCCAAGGCCGTAGTCTTGCGGCATCTTTCGGCGTCCCCGCGCTCCGCATGCGTGCGGCCGTTTTCATCGCGAAGCTTGTCCATGCGCGGCAAATCACATTCTTGCAAATTTCGGCCGCCATTGTAGTGCCCGGCGCTTTGCCGCAAGGGGTGAGCAATCATGCGAAAAGGTGATCTCATCGGTGCGAAATGCGGCGCCGGATTGCATCGGACCACGCTATCATCGCGAAGATGTGAGCGCGGCGAATATGCTGCATGATCTGCGATCGCGATCTTGAGCTCTTCGTTGGCTCCAGCACAGTCGCCTACCGCCTCACCGTAACGCCAAGCAGGATACCAAGCAGGATATTCGTGTGAATGCCGATCAACTGACTGTTGGCGCAACTGCAGCACCGTCCAGGGCGGACGCGGCACCTGGTTTGCGGATCCGTGCCGTGATGCTGGGCGACCGCATCAATGCGGCGGGCCTGGAGATCGGAACGCTGGTGTCGTCGACGCCGGTTGCGTTCCGCGTCCACGCCGGACTCGCCGTGATCTTTCGCTACGGCGTCGTGGTGCTGATCGGCCTCTTGCCCTCCGAAGAGAAGGTCCTGATCGACACATTGAAGCCGCGCGTGATTGGTGAGTTCAGCCCCTACGAGGAGGAGACCGCGCACGCGCAGCTCTGCAACGACGAGAACGCCGAAGTGATCCAGCCGGGCGGACCGATCTGCATCAGCAAATTCTCCGACGACCGGCTGCTTCTCATCGCTGATGCGCTCGCCAAGAGCACGGCGCTCGCCCGCGACGAGCGCCGCGTCGCCGCCGTCTTCGACGTCATCGAGCCGTTTGCGCGCGAGCTTGCTCAGCGCGGCCGCACGCCGCGCCGACGCAAGGGAATCCTGCAACTGATCGGCAACGCGCTGCTGGTGCAGCAGCGCGTCGCTGGCCGTGTCGCCGTCGCGGAGAAGCCCGACGTGCTCTGGGAGAAACCCGGGCTCGATCGCCTCTATTCGCGGCTCGAGGACGAGTATGAATTGAAGGAGCGCCTCGACACGCTCGAGCGCAAGCTTGCCGCGATTTCCGGGACCGCGAACGCGCTGACCGATATCATCGACACGCAGCGTTCACTGCGCCTCGAAGTGGCTGTGGTGGTGCTGATCGTGATCGAGGTCGTGATCGGCTGTATCCAGATCCTCGCTGGCACTCACTAGATCAATGGGCACGTACTGCTTTGTTCCAATAGCGATGACTTTTGTGCAGGCGCGGCAAATGACGCGATGGCCATGAACACCACTAACCGCTGTCGCGCCAGACGATGCCTGGTGCATTTGGCGGTCAATGAGATACCATGTGATCGATGACCGACGACAAGGTGAAACGGCGGCTGACTACTGTCCTGTGCGCGGATGTGCACGGCTATTCTCGCCTGATGGGAGCGGACGAAGCGGGAACGCTGGAGATGCTGCGCCGCTGCCGCACTGCCATTGCAGGATTGGTGGAGCGCCACGACGGGCGGATTGTGAATACATGGGGCGACGCCGTGATCGCCGAGTTCGCCAGCGTTGTCGAGGCCGTGCAATGTGCGGTCGAGATTCAGCAGGAAGTTTCCAGTCAGAATTCGGCCCCACCTCACGCGCCACAGATGCGGTTTCGCATCGGCGTCAATCTAGGAGATGTGATGGTGGATGGTTCCGACATTTTTGGCGACGGGGTCAACATCGCGGCACGGCTGCAAGAGCTCGCCGAGCCTGGTGGCGTCATGGTCTCGGCTTCCGTCTACGATCAGGTGCACAACAAACTATCTCTTGGCTTTGACTGTCTCGGTCAGCAACAGATGAAGAACGTGGCCCCCGTAACCACCTATCGGGTGACCCTGGGCGGCGGAGCCGTTGGGCGAGGTGGCGCAAGCCCTGCTCCTCAGGTTGGAGCGGCTGCAGGCTCGGAAGCTGGTGCTCAAACGATTCGCGGCCGATACGAGCCGTCCAACTGGATGAGCTTCATCTCGGATCGTTGGGCGATCCTGCCTCGCCCCGTTGCAGCAATTCTCACAGTTTCGGCCTTTCTGATTCTGATCAATGTTTTCACGGGTCTGCACAGAATCTGGTTTCATTGGCCAGTCGCAGCGCTGCTCTTCATTGCCGTCCTGCGGACGCTCCGGCACGGACCTGCGTCGGACAGAAATGAGAGGCGCCGAAGGACTCGGGACTGAGCGGCTCGGCCCGCTGGGGAGAGGTGTCCCCAAGATGGCTAATCGTCTTGATCTCATCGCGCTTTAAGCCCGCGTCGTCCCGCCCGCACCGCTCGGCCACACCCAGTCGCGGATCTCCGGCATGTCCTCGCCGTGCTCGCGCACGTAGCGCGAATGTTTGAGCAGGGCATCGCGGAACTGCTGCTTGATCTGCGCGGCTTTCGTCGCGAGATCAGGTACGCGCTCGATCGCCTCGATTGCCAGATGATAGCGATCGAGCTCGTTGAGCACGACCATGTCGAACGGTGTCGTCGTGGTGCCTTCCTCGGCAAAGCCGCGCACATGCATGCCGGCATGGTTGGCGCGGCTGTAGGTCAGGCGATGGATGAGATATGGATAGCCGTGATAGGCGAAGATCACCGGCTTGTCGTGCGTGAACAGCGAGTCGAAATCGCGATCGGAAAGGCCGTGCGGATGCTGCTCCTTCGGTTGCAGCGTCATGAGATCGACGACGTTGACGACGCGGATCTTCAGATCGGGCAGCGCCTTCCGCAACAGATCGACCGCTGCGAGCGTTTCCACCGTCGGCACGTCGCCGGCGCAGGCCATCACGACGTCAGGCTCGCCATCGGCATCTTCCGTGCCGGCCCAGGTCCAGATGCCGATGCCGGCATCGCAATGCGTCGCCGCATCCTGCATGGTGAGCCATTGCGGCGCGGGCTGCTTGCCGGCAACGATCACGTTGATGCGGTCATAGGTGCGCAGGCAGTGATCGGCGACCCACAGCAGCGTGTTGGCGTCGGGTGGGAAATAGACGCGGACGATGTCGGCCTTCTTGTTGGTGACGAGGTCGACGAAGCCGGGGTCCTGATGGCTGAAGCCGTTATGGTCCTGGCGCCAGACATGCGAGGTCAGGAGATAGTTGAGCGAGGCGATCGGCCGCCGCCAGGTCAGCTCGCGCGACACCTTCAGCCATTTGGCGTGCTGGTTGAACATCGAATCGACGATGTGGATGAAGGCTTCATAGCAGGAGAAGAAGCCGTGGCGTCCGGTGAGCAGATAGCCTTCGAGCCAGCCCTGGCAGAGATGCTCGCTCAAGACCTCCATGACACGGCCATCCTGGGCGAGGTGGACGTCATAAGGCTCGGTCGGCTCCATCCAGACCCGTTCGGTCGCCTCGAATACGGCGTCAAGCCGGTTTGACGCGGTTTCGTCCGGGCCCATGATGCGGAAGTTGCGGGCATCCGCATTCAGCCTGACGACGTCGCGCAGGAATTTGCCAAGCTCGCGCGTTGCCTCGGCGACCGTCTTGCCCGGCTGCTTCACCTCGACGGCAAAGTTGCGGAAATCGGGCAGCTTGAGCTCGCGCTTCAGCAGTCCGCCATTGCCGTGCGGATTTGCGCCCATGCGGCGGTCGCCGGTGGGGGCGAGGGCCTGCAATTCGGGAACAAGCGTGCCGTGGGGGTCGAACAGCTCCTCCGGCGCGTAGCTCTTCATCCAGGCTTCGAGCACTTTCAGATGCGCCGGATTTTCGCGGCAATTGGCAACCGGCACCTGGTGGGCACGCCAAAAGCCCTCGACCTTCAGCCCGTCGACCTCCTTTGGTCCGGTCCAGCCCTTCGGTGAGCGCAGCACGATCATCGGCCAGCGCGGCCGCTCGATCGCGGTCCTTGTTTCGCGCGCATGCTGCTGAATCGAGCGGATGCTCGCCAGCGCCACGTCGAGCGCGTCCGCCATGATCCTGTGCATCGTTTTGGGATCATCACCCTCGACGAACAGCGGCTCGTGGCCTAGCCCACGGAAGAGATCGCGGATCTCCCCGTCGCGCATCCGCCCGAGCACGGTGGGGTTGGCGATCTTGTAGCCGTTGAGATGCAGGATCGGCAGCACCGCACCGTCATGCGCAGGATTCAAAAACTTGTTCGAATGCCAGGACGCCGCAAGCGGCCCTGTCTCGGCCTCGCCGTCACCGACGACGCAGGCGACGATCAGGTCGGGATTGTCGAGCGCGGCGCCATAGGCGTGGACCAGCGCGTAGCCGAGCTCGCCGCCTTCATGGATCGAGCCCGGCGTCTCCGGCGCCGCGTGGCTCGGAATGCCACCGGGGAAGGAGAACTGCCTGAACAGCTTGCGCAATCCGTCCGCATCGCGCCCGATGTCTGGATAGATCTCGCTATAGCTGCCTTCGAGATAGGTATTGGCGACCATGCCCGGGCCGCCATGGCCGGGGCCGCAGATATAGAGGACGCTGAGATCGAGCGTGCGGATCGCGCGGTTCAGATGGGCATAGATGAAGTTCAGCCCCGGCGTCGTCCCCCAATGGCCGAGCAGGCGCGGCTTGATGTGCTCGGGGCGGAGCGGCTCGCGCAGCAGCGGATTGTCCAAAAGGTAGATTTGTCCGACGGATAAGTAGTTGGCGGCGCGCCAGTAGCGATCGAGCAGGTCGAGGTCGCCTCCGCTGGCGCGCGCTTGTTGTTGGCTTGTCATGATGGGCTGCCCTTGTTGCGACGACCGTCACCAACCCGGTTCCCGGGCGATCGATCCCGTTTCTACCGGCGGCATCAAACGGCAACGCGGCCGGCAACCCTTGAGCGAGGTCAAAATTCGGTGCGCTAAGTTTGGGCGGCTACTTTGCATGGGGTTGTTTTGCGGCTTTTACGTTCTTGTTCTTGATTTGTTCCGATCGCGTGCTATCTTGGTTTCATGAGTCGAGCATCCTCTCATGCCCTCAAGCACCCGCCGGTCACGGCGCCCTCCGAGCCGGCGGGTGCGCCTTCCGCGTTTCCTGAGCTTGCCGTCGCGATCGACCGCGAACGCAGGCGCGGGCGCGGCGCCCAGTCCAACGCCAGCGGCCGTTATGAGGCCGAGGCGCGCGTCGCCTTCGATGACGGCTGGCAGAGCCTCGAGGAACTGCCGCCGTTCAAGACCACCGTGGCCGTCGACAACTCGCGCAAGGTAATCACCCGGAACGACTCCCCCGACATCGGCTTTGACCGTTCCATCAATCCCTACCGCGGCTGCGAGCACGGTTGCGTCTATTGCTTCGCGCGGCCGACCCACGCCTATCTCGGGCTCTCGCCTGGGCTCGACTTCGAGTCAAAACTGTTCGCCAAGCCCGAGGCGCCGGCGCTGCTCGAGAAGGAACTTGCCGCGACCGGCTATGAGCCGCGGATGATCGCTATCGGCACCAACACTGATCCCTATCAGCCGATCGAGCGTGAGCGCAAAATCATGCGCGGCATCCTGGAGGTGCTGGAGCGCGCCGGCCATCCCGTCGGCATCGTCACCAAATCGGCGCTGGTGACGCGCGACATCGATATCCTCTCGCGCATGGCCAAGCGCAACCTCGCCAAGGTTGCGATCTCGGTGACCACGCTCGATCCGAAGCTGGCGCGCACCATGGAGCCGCGCGCCTCCACGCCGCCCAAGCGTCTGGAGGTGCTGAAGCAGCTTACGGAGGCCGGTATCCCGACGACCGTGATGGTCGCTCCCGTGATCCCTGCGCTGAACGATTCCGAGATCGAACGCATCCTGGATGCGGCCGCGCATGCCGGCGTCAAGGAAGCTTCCTATGTGCTGCTGCGGCTGCCGCTCGAGGTCCGCGACCTCTTCCGTGAATGGCTGATGGCGAACTACCCGGATCGCTACCGCCACGTCTTCACCCTGATCCGCGACATGCGCGGCGGTCGCGACTACGACTCGAAATGGGGCGAGCGGATGAAGGGCACCGGTCCAATGGCCTGGACCATCGGTCGCCGCTTCGAGATAGCCTGCGAGCGGCTAGGTCTGAACAAGCGCAGGTCGAAGCTGACCACCGATCACTTCGCCAAGCCGAAGCGCGGCGGCGAACAGCTCAGTCTGTTCTGACTCAGGCGGGTCTGAATAACGGGAATATCCGAGGTTCCCGGTTGCGCAGGCCGGACCTGCGTGCGCACGATCGCGGCCATGATTCGGGACAAGTCCGCCAGCAAGCCGGCCAGGAAGGCCGCGAAGAAAGAGCCCAAAGCGGCCGCGAAGGAACCTAAGGGCGCCGAAAAGGCCGCCAAGGGTATCATCGCCGTCGCGCCGCCGAGCTTTCGCCGCGAGCGCGCGTTGATCAAGCGCGGCGTCTGGCCGGTTGCCGGTTGCGACGAGGCGGGACGGGGGCCGCTGGCCGGGCCTGTGGTGGCGGCCGCCGTGATCCTCGACCCAAACCGGATCCCGCGAGGCATTGACGATTCCAAGCGCCTGACGGCCGAGGAGCGCGAAAAGCTGTTCGACAAGATCTGCGCAACCGCGCAGGTCTCGGTCGCCGTCGCCTCGCCGGCGCGTATCGACCGCGACAATATACTGCGCGCCTCGCTCTGGGCGCTGAAGCGCGCGGTGGTGGCGCTGCCAGAGTCGCCCCGCCACGTCTTCGTCGACGGTCGCGACAGGCTCGATACGGCCTGCGACTGCGAGGCCGTGATCGGCGGGGATGGCCTGGTGCTCTCGATCGCTGCCGCCTCGATCATTGCCAAGGTGACGCGCGACCGGCTGATGTGCGCACTGGCGGCGGATTGTCCGGGCTACGGTTTCGAGCAGCACAAGGGCTACGCCGTACCGGAACACCTGGACGCGCTCGACCGCCTCGGTCCCTCGATCCACCACCGCAGCTTCTTCGCCCCCGTCGTCGCGGCGCGCGAGAAGCACATGCCCTGGACGGTCGAACCGAGGCGCGACCTGTTCACGGCCGTGGATGAGGCGGTTGTGCAGGTTGAGGCAGAGATACAGGTCGACGTTTCGGCCAATCTCTAGCGGCGGGTTTCACCTCTATCCGTAAGAACGGGGAGAGGGAGACGAGTTGGTTGCCACGGCGCGCAGCGCGCTTTATCAGACATGGACGCGCCGGCTTGGACGGGTTGGCTGCATCATTTCGGACCTTGCATGCGGTTTACCTCCCTGGTCATCGAGCTGATCCGCGCCCGGCCGCGGCTGGTGGTGTGGATCGTGGTGCTGCTCCAGGCCGCGATGTGGCTGTTCGTGGCGCTGATCTTCTATCGCAGCCCACCCGGCAATCTCGCCACGCTGCTTGCCTTTGGCCGCGAATATCAGGTCGGCACCGGGCTCGGGCCGCCGCTGGCTTTCTGGCTCGCCGACATCGCCTATCGCGCCGCCGGCAACCACATGATCGGCGTCTATGTGCTGGCCGAGCTCTGCGAGATCGCGACCTTCATCGCGCTTTATCATCTGGCGCGCGCGGTGGTCGGCACGCAGCAGGCGGTGCTCGCCGTGCTTTTGACCATGACGGTGCTGGCGTTCTCCTCGCCCGCGCTCGACTTCGGTCCGATGGTGCTGGCGCGCCCGCTCTGGGCGCTGCTCCTCTTGCACTCCTGGCAGTTGATCGGCCAGCGCCGCGGCAACGCCTGGTTCGCCTGGTCGATCGCCGCCGGGCTGCTGCTGCTGACGACGCCGGCTGCCATCGGCCTGCTGTTGCTGCTCGTCATCTTCGCGGTCGCGACTGAAGGCGGCCGCAAAACGCTGCGTGCGCTCGATCCGATCTATGCGCTCGTCGTCGTTGCCGTGCTGGTCCTACCCTATGCGATCTGGCTGATGCGTGCCGAGACGCTGTCCATGCCGGCCTTGCCGCAGCTTGAGGATTTGAAGCTACGTACGATCAACACAGCCTGGCTGTTCGGCGGCCTCTTGCTCGGCGCGGTTGCGATTCCGGTGCTGACCTTCCTCAACACGACGTGGTTCGCCGGCAAGAGCGAGGACGCGCCCATCATCTACCGGCCGCCGGTCGAGCCGCTGGCGCGCAACTTCGTCTACTTCTTTGCGCTCGCGCCCGCGCTCGGTGCGGTCCTGATCTCCGGCCTGCTCGGGCTCGATAGCGTGGCGGGCGGGGCAGGCCTCGTACTGCTGATGTCGGGCCTCGCCGTGATCGTCGCCGCCGGCGACCTGATCGCGATGCGCCGCGCCCGCGTGCTGCGCACGGTGTGGGCGGCCGCCGTCGCCGCGCCCGCTGCGGGCATCGTGCTGGCGGTTCTCCTGATGCCCTGGGCCGGGACCAGCGAGATCACGACCTCGATGCCTGCGCGTGCGATCTCGGACTTTTTCGACGACAGCTTTGCTCGCCGCACCAACCAGCGTCTGCGCGCGGTCGCCGGCGAGACGCAGCTTGCGAGCCTGATCGCGCTGCATTCCGGCCGGCCACATCTGCTCATCGACGCCGAGCCGCAGCGCACGCCCTGGTTCACACCGGCGAGGTTCAGCGAGACTGGCGGCGTCGTGGTCTGGCGCGCCTCCGATACCGCCGGCACCCCGCCGCCGGAGATCGCCAAACGCTTCCCCGGCATCGTGCCCGAAGTGCCGCGCGCCTTCGAATGGCTGGTGAACGGCCGCCAGCCGCTGCTGCGCATCGGCTGGGCCATCGTGCGCCCGAAGGGGACGTGAGGAGCTCTCGTGCCCCGGACGCAGCGCGGCATGAAATGCTGCGCTGCTGAGCCGGGGCCTATCTCTCCGCAGAGCCGGGACACGAGTGCGAGCTACCCCGCCAGCACCTTCGCAATCGCGCGCAGATCCTGCCAGGCCAGCCGCTTGTAGGACGGCGAGCGCAGCAGATAGGCCGGATGGAATGTCGGCAGCGCGCGGATGACGCGCTCGCCCGTGTCGTAGTCGAACCAGCGACCGCGCGTGCGCATGATGCCTTCGCGCGTCGAGAGCAGCGTCTGTGTCGAGGGATTGCCGAGCGTCACCAGCACGTCGGGATTCACGAGCTCGATCTGGCGCTGGATGAAGGGCAGGCAGGTTTGCGTCTCCTGCGGCGTCGGCGTGCGGTTGCCGGGCGGCCGCCACGGGATGACGTTGGCGATATAGGCCTTGCTGCGATCGAGCCCGATCGCGCCGATCATGCGATCGAGCAGCTTTCCCGAGCGCCCGACGAAGGGCAGTCCTTCGATGTCCTCATCACGACCCGGCGCTTCGCCGACGAACATGATGCGCGCTTGCGGGTTGCCGTCAGCGAACACTAGCCGCGTCGCGGTGTTCTTCAAAGCGCAGCCGTCGAAATTCTGCATCAGCTCGCGTAGCGCCTCCAGCGTCGGTGCGGTCCGCGCGGCCTCGCGCGCCGAGGCGATCGCAACGTCAGGCGCGGGCGCAGCCTCGCCGCGCATCACGGCCGGCGCTGCAATGGGCCTCGGCGCTTCGACCGGCTGAACCGCGCGTGCGGCCGGGGGCGGCGCCTCCGGCTCGGCCAGGCGATCGATCGGTTCCTCGGCAAGCGCGCAATCGACGCCGGCCTCCAGATAGAAGGCCAGCAGCTCGCGGACGGTGGGGGCGGGTTCGCTGATCATGGCTACTTATGACATTTAGGTCAGTTTAGGGGGCCTTGCATCCCAGCGAAACGCATTTCCGAGGTTGTCCTGCCCGGAAAAATCGGAAACAAGAGGGCGCAAACGACCAAGGACCGTCTCAAGGGCTGAGATCAGATGAGCACCGAAGAACTTCCTCCGCGCGAATCCATGGAATTCGACGTCGTCATCGTCGGCGCCGGCCCCTCGGGCCTGTCGGCCGCGATCCGGCTGAAGCAGCTCAACGCCGATCTCAACATCGTCGTGGTGGAGAAGGGCTCGGAAGTCGGCGCGCATATTCTCTCAGGCGCCGTGATCGATCCCGCCGGCCTCGACAAGCTTATTCCCGACTGGCGGAATGATCCCGACTGCTCGCTAAAGACAGAGGTCAAGGACGACCGCTTCTACTGGATGACGGCGGGCGGCGCGATCAAGCTGCCGAACTTCATGATGCCGCCGCTGATGAACAATCATCATTGCTACATCGGTTCGCTCGGCAATGTCTGTCGCTGGCTGGCGCGGAAAGCCGAAGCGCTCGGCGTCGAAATCTACCCGGGCTTTGCGGCTGCCGAGGTGCTCTACGACGAGAACGGTACGGTGAAGGGCATCGCCACCGGCGACATGGGCATCGCCAAGGACGGCTCGCTGAAGGACTCCTTTACCCGCGGTATGGAATTGCTCGGCAAGTACACGTTGTTCGCCGAAGGCGCCCGCGGCAGCCTCACCAAGCAACTCATCGCCAAGTTCGCATTGGATGCCAAGAGCGAGCCGGCGAAATTCGGCATCGGCCTGAAGGAGGTCTGGCAGATCGATCCGGCCAAGCATCAGAAGGGAATGATCCAGCATTCCTTCGGCTGGCCGCTCGGCATGAAGACCGGCGGCGGCTCTTTCCTCTATCATTACGACGACAATCTCGTGGCCGTCGGCTTCGTCGTGCATCTCAACTACGACGATCCCTATCTGTCGCCGTTCGATGAGTTCCAGCGCTTCAAGACCCATCCCTCGATCCGCGGCACCTTTGAAGGCGGCAAGCGGCTCGCCTATGGTGCGCGCGCCATCACCGAGGGCGGCTACCAATCGGTGCCGAAGCTCAGCTTTCCCGGTGGTGCGCTGATCGGTTGTGCCGCGGGCTTCGTCAACGTGCCGCGCATCAAGGGCGTGCACAACGCGATGGGCTCGGGCATGCTCGCTGCCGAGCATGTCGCCGCCGCGCTCGCCGCGGGCCGCGCCAATGACGAGCTCGCCGAATATGAGAATGCATGGCGATCTTCCCCGGTCGGCAAGGACCTGTTCCTGGTGCGCAACGTCAAGCCGCTATGGTCGAAGTTCGGCACCGTGCTCGGTGTCGCGCTCGGCGGCTTCGACATGTGGTGCAACACGCTGTTCGGTGTCTCGCTGTTCGGCACGCAGTCGCACGCCAAGCCCGACCGCGCCACGCTCGATCCGGCGAAGAGCCACGCACCGAAAAACTATCCCAAGCCCGACGGCAAGATCTCCTTCGACAAGCTCTCGTCGGTGTTCCTGTCCAACACCAACCACGAAGAGGACCAGCCGGTTCATCTCAGGGTTGCCGACATGAACCTTCAGAAGACCTCGGAACACGACGTCTTTGCCGGCCCCTCGAACCGTTACTGCCCGGCCGGCGTCTATGAATGGGTGGAGGAGGGCGCGGCTCCGCGCTTCCAGATCAACGCCCAGAACTGCGTCCATTGCAAAACCTGCGACGTGAAGGATCCGAACGGCAACATCACCTGGGTTCCGCCGGAGGGCGGCGGCGGCCCGAACTACGAGGCCATGTAGGATTCGGGCAAACTGCCGCACGATTGCGTGAGGGAGCGGTGACCACGGATCGCCGTCCGCGGCCACGATAAGGCCATAGTAAAAGCGTCTTGGGCAGGATCTTGGGGCGGACTGGGCCGGTAACGGGCGAGCGCCGAATCGGCTTCCGAAAACCCCGCCGAATCCTTGCGATTGGGCGCCAAAAGCGGCATTGTTCCCGGCCATGACGGTTCCGGGTCCCGATGCTACCGGTCGCGTTTGCAAGCGAGACGACCCCGACTTTCCAAACTTAAGGCGAGCCCTGATGTTTTCAAATCGTTTCAACCGCTGGACTGCTGCTGCCATCGCCCTTGCCGGTTCTGCGATCGTGGCGGTCCCCGGCGCGGTCCTGGCGCAGACGCCGGATCATCCAGCCGACACCGCGGTGCAGTTTCCGACCCGGAACGATTTGAAGTCGCTCACCGGCGCGGGCAGCTATCTCGCCGCCCGCCACGCCAGCGTCGAACGCGACGCCTCGTCCGCGGCCGCCTTCTACCGCTCGGCGCTGCGCACCGATCCCAAGAACAACGAGCTGCTCGACCGCGCCTTCATCTCCTCCGTCGCAGATGGCGACATCGACGAAGCCGTCAAGCTCGCCGAGCGCATCCTGACCATCGACAAGTCGAACCGCGTCGCGCGCCTCGTCGTCGGCGTGCACGACCTGAAGATGAAGAAATACGCGACCGCCCAGAGCAACATCAACCAGTCGATCCGCGGGCCGATCACCGATCTCGTCGCGACGCTGTTGTCCGGCTGGGCCGCCTATGGCGCGGGCGACTCGAAGGCTGCCGTCTCCAGCATCGACAAGCTGACCGGCCCTGAATGGTATCCGCTGTTCAAGGATCTCCATGCGGGCTTGATCCTCGAACTCGCCGGCAAGGAGAAGGACGCCGGAGTCCGCTTCGAGCGCGCCTACAAGCTCGACGATTCCATGCTGCGCATCACCGAAGCCTATGCGCGCTGGCTGTCGCGCAACAAGGATGCGGCCGCCGCGACCACCGTCTACGAGGCCTTCGACAAGAAGCTCGCCCGTCATCCGCTGATCCAGGAAGGCCTGCGCGAGGCCCGCGCCGGCAAGAAGATGCCGCCGCTGATCGATTCCGCGCAAGCAGGTGCGGCCGAAGCGCTCTACGGCATCGGTGCTACGCTGACCCGCCGCGGCGGGGAGGACCTTGCGCTGGTCTATCTCCAGCTCGCGCTGTATCTCCAGCCGAGCCATCCGCTCGCGCTGCTCTCGCTCGCCGACCTCTATGAATCGGTGAAGCGGCCGCAGATGGCGATCAAGATCTATGAGCGCGTGCCGGCGAGCTCGCCGTTGAAGCGCAACGCGCAGATCCAGCTCGCGGTCGATCTCGACTCCGCCGACAAGACCGACGAGTCGATCAAGATCCTCAAATCCGTGGTCCTGGAAGATCCCAAGGATCTCGAAGCCATCATGGCGCTCGGCAATATCGAGCGCGGTCGCAAGAAGTTCGGTGATTGCGGCGCGACATATTCGCAAGGCATCGAGGTGCTGCCTGCCGGCGCCGACAAGTCCAACAGCGTCTGGTACTACTACCGCGGCATCTGCGAGGAGCGCTCCAAGCAGTGGGGCAAGGCGGAAGCCGACATGAAGAAGGCGCTCGAGCTCCAGCCCGACCAGCCGCATGTCCTCAACTATCTCGGCTATTCCTGGATCGACCAGGGCGTCAACCTCGACGACGGCATGAAGATGATCAAGCGCGCCGTCGAGCAGCGTCCCGACGACGGCTACATCGTCGACTCGCTCGGCTGGGCCTACTACCGCATCGGCAATTACGAGGAGGCGGTGAAGAACCTCGAGCGTGCGATCGACCTGAAGCCCGAGGATCCCACCATCAACGACCATCTCGGTGATGCCTATTGGCGCATCGGCCGCACGCTGGAGGCCAAATTCCAGTGGTCGCACGCGCGCGATCTGAAACCCGAGCCGGACGATCTGCCGAAGATCGAGGCCAAGATCGCCAACGGTCTCACCGACGACAATTCGAACTCTTCGGCCGCGCAGGCAGAGAAGAAGAAGGACGACGGCAAGGGCGGCTGATCGGGCCGCGCATGATCCGGAAAGGTGTGCAACGGTTTTCCCTCGCGACAAACGCGTAGCGTTTGCGCGGAGATCATGCGCAAAATGAGAGTTTGGGGGTTGGTCGCCGATGTCGGCGTTGATTGAAGAAGGGCGCGCGAAGGTCAATTTGAGCCTTCGCGTCGTCGGCCGTCGCACCGACGGCTATCATGATCTCGAAAGCGTTGTCGCATTCGCCGATTGCGCCGATCGTCTTGTGCTCGAGCCGGGCGAAGAGCTGAAGCTCACCACCACGGGCCCATTGGCTGCAGCCTGCGGCGAGACCGCCGACAATCTCGTGCTCAAGGCGGCAAGGCTTCTCACTGAGGCCGTGCCGAACCTGAAGCTCGGTGCCTTCGCGCTCGACAAGGTGCTGCCCGTCGCAGCCGGTATCGGCGGCGGCTCGGCGGATGCTGCGGCGGCAATGCGCCTGCTCGCGCGCCTCAACAATCTCTCGCTCGATGATCCCCGCTTGCATGAGGTCGCGCTTGCGACCGGCGCCGATGTGCCGGTGTGCCTGCTGTCGCGCGCCTGCGACATGACCGGGGTCGGCGAGCAGCTCCTGCCGCTGATGCTGCCGAGCATGCCCAGCGTGATGGTGAACCCGCGCGTCCCGGTGGCGACCAAGGACGTGTTCCAGGCGCTGGGCCTGCGCAATGGCGAACTTTTGGTCGGCGCCACCGACGTCCTCGAAGCGCCGGCCTGGCCGGGGGAGGGCGCCTCGACTGCCGACTGGGTCGACGTGCTTTCGACCGTTGCCAACGATCTCGAGGCCCCCGCAATGCGCATCGAGCCGGTGATCGGCGAGGTGCTGGACGCCTTGCGCGCCCGTGCCGGCGTCAAGCTCGCCCGTATGTCGGGTTCGGGCGCGACCTGCTTTGCGATCTTCGGCGGACCTGTCGAGGCGCATGCCGCAGCCGAGACGATCCGCCGCGACCACCCCGACTGGTGGGTGCATGCGGGGACGCTGAGTTAAGCAGAGCCGTCGTAGGGTGGGCAAAGCGCAAGCGTGCCCACCACTTCCATCACCCGATCTGGATGCATGGTGGGCACGGCGCTGGCGCGCCTTTGTCCACCCTACTGCGGCTGAGCCAAGCCTCCGCCTTTCTCGGTAATTCCGAGAAACCGCCTGATTGCGTCGAGCACCTCTTGCGGCCGGTCATGATGCAGCCAGTGTCCCGCGCCGGAGACCATTTCGACGCGCGCCTTCTGGAAGTAGCGCTCCAGCCCTGCCGCCCTGGAGCCGGCGAGGAAGCTTTCATCGGCATTCAGGAGCAGCGTCGGGCAGGCGATACGCGCCCAGAGCGCGACATGATCATCTGGCCATAGCCGCTGCGGCGCCGTCACGCGCTGGTAGGGATCGAACTTCCAGCGATAGGTGCCATCGTCGTTTTGTCGCACCCCGTGCGTTGCAAGGTGCAGCGCCAGCTCGCGCGACAGGCGTTTGTTGTAAGTTCTCATCTGCGCCGCAGCGTCCTCGATCGTGCGGTACGAGCGCGGTGCGCGGTCATGCAATTTGTCGAGCTGGCCAACCCATTTGGTGATGCGCTCGTTCGTGGGAGCCTTTTGCGCATCCGGCAAGACGGTCACGCCGTCGAGAACCACCAGCGCCGATACCTGCTCCGGAAACGATCCCGCATAGATCAGGCTCACCATGCCGCCCATCGAATGGCCGACGAGGATCACCTGTGGTGCGGCGGTGGCGCGGACGAGCTGTGCCAGATCGTACACATACTCGGTCAGCGCGTAGCTGCCGCCTTTGGTCCAGTCGGAATCGCCGTGGCCGCGAAGGTCGGGCGCGAGCACGTGAAAACGAGACTGCAACGCGCGCGCGATGACGTCCCAGCTCCGGCAATGATCGCGGCCGCCATGGACCAGGATGACGACTGGCGCGCCCTCATTGCCCCAATCGGCATAATGCAGCCGCAGGCCATGAGACTCGTAGAAGCGACTCATTGGAGCGAGCATCATGCCACGACCTAGCTCTGCACCGGCCGCCTCGCCAGCGCGAGGGAGAGGCCGAGACCTGCGATGAAAACGCCGGAGCCTTGGGTGAGGCGCTGCATGAGACGCGGCCGGCCGATCAGTTGCGCGCGGGTGAGGGAGGCCATCAGCACGACGACGACATCGACGAGCGTGTTCAGCGTCACCGAGATCGCGCCGAGCAGAATGAATTGCAGCGTAGGGCTGGCGACGGACGGATCGAGAAACTGCGGGATGAACGCCAGGAAGAACGCCGCGGTCTTCGGGTTCAGCGCCTCGACCAGCACGCCGTCGCCAAAGGCGCGCTTGCCGCCGACGGGCTCGCGCTCCAGCGACTGAAGCTGGCCCGCGCTGCGGAAGGTCCGGATACCGAGCCAGACGAGATACAGCGCGCCCACGAACTTCACGGCGGCGAAGAGTTCGGCGCTCGCAAGGATGATCGCCGAGATGCCGAGGCTGCCGGCGACCACATGGACCATGCCGCCCAGCGCCGTGCCGGCAGTCGAGGCGAATCCGCTTGTTCGCCCTTCCGACAAGGTCCGCGCTGCGACGTAGAGGATGCCGGGACCGGGAACGAGCGCAATGACGAGGGCGGCGGCGAGGAACAGCCAGTAATTCGCGTCGATCATTTGCGGGAGGCCGCTAGTGCGACCGTGCGAGGCAGAACGCCACCACCTGCTCCAGCGCGCTCTTCATCGGCGAGGGCGGGAACAGCGCCAGCGCATCCACGGCCATCGCGCCGTAGTGTTGGGCGCGGCTCAGCGTGTCCTCGAGCGCGCGGTGCTTGTTCATCAACCCGATGGCGTGATCGAGATCGGTGTCCCCAATCTCGCCGCGCTCCAGCGCCCGTATCCAGAAGGCGCGCTCGGTGTCATTGCCGCGGCGGAAGGCGAGCACCACGGGCAACGTGATCTTGCCCTCGCGGAAATCGTCGCCGGTGTTCTTGCCGAGCTTGGCGCTCTTGCCGCCATAGTCGAGTACGTCGTCGACGAGCTGGAAGGCGATGCCGAGATTCATGCCGACCGAGCGGCAGGCAGTCTGCTCGGCCTTCGGGCGGTTGGCGAGCACGGGTCCGACCTCGCAGGCGGCCGCGAACAATTCTGCGGTCTTGGCCCGGATCACGGCGAGATATTCGTCCTCGGTGGTCGCCGTGTTCTTGGCGGCCGCAAGCTGCATCACCTCGCCCTCGGCGATGGTCGCAGCCGCTGCCGAGAGGATGTCGAGCGCCCGCAGCGAGCCGACCTCGACCATCATGCGGAAGGCTTGTCCGAGCAGGAAGTCGCCGACCAGAACGCTCGCCTCGTTGCCCCACAGCATGCGCGCCGACAATTTGCCGCGGCGCATCTCGCTCTCGTCGACGACGTCGTCGTGCAGCAGGGTTGCGGTATGCATGAACTCGACGGAGGCGGCGAGCTTGATATGGCCGTCGCCCGTGTAGCCGGCGAGGTTGGCCATGGCGAGGGTGAGCATCGGCCGCAGGCGCTTACCGCCGGAGGAAATCAGGTGGTTGGCGACCTCCGGGATCATGGTCACCTCGGAGCCGGTCCGCGACAGGATGGTCGCATTGACCCGCTCCATGTCGGGGGCGACAAGGGCAACCAGCTCTTCGATCGACGCGCCGGGAGTTTCGAAAGGTACGATTACGGCCACGCCGGTCTCCAATATTTGCCCGGGAAGGGCTATTCTGACGACAAGACAATAGAAACTGCGGGCGGACGCGGCAAGTGCCGCGGAACCATTGACATTTCCGCCCACCCCGGGTCAGGCAGGAGGCTCGTTTTGCGCGAACTGGTTCGGACCAACGACATGGTGCTGGTGTCGGCGATCGGCGCATTGCTCGACGGCGCCAATATCCACCACCTGGTGCTGGATCAGAACATGAGCATCATCGAGGGCTCGCTCGGCATCCTGCCACGGCGGATCCTGGTCCATGAGGATGACGCCAGCGAGGCGCGGCAGCTCCTGACCGAGGCCGGCCTCAGCCACGAATTGCGCGGCGATGACTGAGCTCGCCCCGAACGTCGATGAGGTCACCGAGGACGCGTTCCTGGACGGGCAATTGCGGCTGATGCAGAAGCGGTCCGGCCACCGCGCCGGGCACGATGCGATCCTGCTGGCTGCGGCGACCGCGGCCAAGGCAGGCGACCGCGCCGTCGATTTCGGCGCTGGCGTCGGCGCGGCGGGGCTGGCGCTGGCGCGTCGCGTCCCCGGGATCAGCCTGGTGCTGGTCGAGATCGATCCGGAGCTTGCCAGCCTCGCGGGCGCCAACGCGGCTGCGAATGTGATTGAAGCCGAGGCGATCGTACTCGACGTCACGGCGGGTGCAGAGAGCTTCGCGGCAAGCGGCCTTCTGCCTGATAGTGTCGACGTCGTCCTGATGAATCCGCCCTTCAACGATGCCGTGCGCCATCGCGGCTCTCCGGACCAGGCGCGTCACGTCGCCCATGTCGCGTCGGCGGAGACGCTGCATGCCTGGGTGCATGCAGCGCGGCGCATTCTCAAGTCCGGTGGTGCGCTGACCTTGATCTGGCGCGCAGATGGGATAGCAGACGTACTGACAGCGCTGTCACGCGGCTTCGGCAGCCTCTCGGTGTTGCCGGTTCATGGCGACCCGGAGAAGCCTGCGATCCGCGTGCTGGTCCGCGCCATCAAAGGCGGCAGGGCGCCGACCCGTATCCTGCCGAGCCTGATGCTCAACGAGGAGTCACGCGTGCCTAAAAAAGAGTTACGGGACGTGCTTGCTGGGAGGGCGGTGCTGCCGCTGGGAACAGCTTGAAGATTTACTGGGGAAGCGAGTTCGACTGCTGGTCCTGTGCTGCGGTGAAGCGAATCGCCGTGAACAGCGCGCCCATCAGCATGATCAGCAGATAGATCTTCATGGTGTTCTCCGCTGCCTCATAGCAGCCTCCCAACGGAGACTTTGCAAAACACGTTCCAGGCACTTCCAATGACAGTCGCGTGATAAGAAATGGTTAAGACGAGGTAACGGCATGGCCGAACAATTGAACGATCCAAATACGTCCGGCCTGCTCGACAGATGCATGGAATATCTTCCGGCGCGCTTTCGCCCCGGCGCGGCGGTCGTGCCGGTGGTGCGGCTCGCCGGGGTGATCGGCGCGGTGACGCCGCTGCGTCCGGGCATGACGCTCGCAGGCGTCGCGCGGGTGCTTGAGCGCGCCTTTTCGGTCCGCAATGCCAAGGCGGTGGCGCTCGTCATCAATTCGCCCGGTGGCTCGCCGGTGCAGTCGCGCCAGATCTATCTGCGCATCAAGCAGCTTGCGGCCGAGAAGAAGCTCAAGGTCTTGGTGTTCGTCGAGGACGTCGCGGCCTCCGGCGGCTACATGATCGCCTGCGCGGGCGATGAGATCTTCTGTGATCCCTCCTCGATCCTCGGCTCGATCGGCGTGGTCGGCGGCAGTTTCGGCTTCCAGGAGGCGATCAAGCGGCTCGGCATCGAGCGGCGGCTCTATACCGCCGGCGAGCACAAGGCGATGCTCGACCCGTTCCTGCCCGAAAACCCCGACGACGTGGCGCGGCTGAAGAAGCTCCAGCGCGAGATCCACGCGATCTTCATCGCGCTCGTGAAGGAGAGCCGGGGCGCGCGTCTGAATGGCGGCGAGGACACGCTGTTCACGGGCGAATATTGGGCTGGCGACACCGCAATCTCGCTGGGCCTCGCCGATGGGATCGGCGACCTCCGCTCAACTCTTCGTGCCCGCTATGGCGAGAAGGTTCTCACCCCCGTGATCGCGCAGCCGACCGGGCTGTTGTCGGGCCTGTTCGGCCGCAAAGCGCCCGGCGCAGGCCAGCTTTCGGCCCTGGAAGGTATGGCCGGGCTGCCGGATGAAGTGATTTCGGCGCTGGAAACGCGTGCGATTTGGGCAAAATTCGGGTTCTAGCAGCTGCTGGCCCGCGCCATTTGGTCCGAACCAAGCCAATTGCGGCGCGGGCCCGTCTGCGCGAGAATGCGCTCGGGGGCTGAGCATTGAACAAGGATCGACCGATGCCGCCGTTCGTTGCATTCGCGGGCGTCCTGGGCGGGCTAGCCGTGGTCCGCTGGGCCTACAAGACTGCTGTCCGGATCAACCAGGAGCTGGAGGAGATGCGCCTGTCACGCGTCGCCGAAGCCGCACGCATGGGGGAAATCCAGACGCTGAAGCGCGACCCGGTCACCGGGGCGTACCGCCCGGGGTAGCCGCTGCCGGTGGGCAAAGCGAAGCGTGCCCACCACTTCTGAAGAGGTTAGCGAAAGATGGTGGGCACGGCGCAAGAGCGCCTTTGCCCATCCTACCGCATCCCTCGAAGTGGCGGGCTGATTGGCCCGAAGCCGCCCCGGTCGCCTTGATTCCCACCGCCGCCGTCGATACGGTCCCGCGCGATTCAAACCCCCGCGAAAGCCTGACCTGACGATGGACGCCTCATTGCCCGCCCATATGCGCCCGGACCGCTCGTTCCAGGGCCTGATCCTGGCGCTGCAACGCTATTGGGCGGATTACGGCTGCGTGATCCTCCAGCCCTACGACATGGAGGTCGGTGCCGGCACCTTCCACCCTGCAACCACCCTGCGCGCGCTCGGCCCGAAGCCGTGGAATGCTGCCTATGTGCAGCCCTCGCGCCGGCCGAAGGACGGCCGCTACGGCGAGAACCCCAACCGGCTCCAGCACTATTACCAGTTCCAGGTGATCCTCAAGCCGTCGCCGCCGGACCTCCAGGAGCTGTATCTCAAGTCGCTCGCCGCGATCGGCATCGATTCCGCCGTTCACGACATCCGCTTCGTCGAGGACGACTGGGAGAGCCCGACGCTGGGTGCGTGGGGCCTCGGCTGGGAATGCTGGTGCGACGGTATGGAAGTGTCGCAGTTCACCTACTTCCAGCAGGTCGCCGGCGTCGAATGCGCGCCGGTCGCGGGTGAGCTCACCTATGGGCTCGAACGGCTTGCCTGCTACCTGCAGGGCGTCGACCGCATCATGGATCTCAACTTCAACGGCCGCGAAGGCGACCAGAAGGTCTCTTACAAGGACGTCTTCTTCCAGGCTGAGCAGGAATATTCGCGGCACAATTTCGAATATGCCGACACCGCGATGCTGTTCGAGCAGTTCAAGATGGCCGAGGAAGCCTGCAAGAAATATCTGGCGGCCGGCTGGCGCGAAGGCGGCAATCGGAGGGAGCACCTGATGGCGCTGCCGGCCTATGATCAGTGCATCAAGGCGAGCCACGTCTTCAATCTGCTTGATGCGCGCGGCGTGATCTCGGTGACCGAGCGGCAGAGCTACATTTTCCGGGTGCGCGAGCTTGCAAAGGCCTGCGGCGAAGCCTGGGTGCACACCGAAGCGGGCGGAGTGGCCTGATGCCCGATTTGTTGCTGGAGCTGTTCTCCGAGGAAATCCCTGCGCGCATGCAGGCGAAGGCGGCCGACGACCTGCGTCGCATGGTCACCGACAAGCTCGTTGCCGAGGGGCTCGTCTATGAAGGCGCGAAAGCGTTCGCGACGCCGCGTCGCCTTGCGCTCACCGTGCATGGCATCCCCGTGCGCCAGCCTGACCTGAAGGAAGAGCGCCGTGGTCCGCGCGTCGGCGGGCCCGAGCCCGCGATCCAGGGGTTCTTGAAAGCCACGGGCCTTGCCTCGCTGAACGAGGCGAAGATTCAGAGCGACAAGAAGGGCGACTTCTACATCGCGCTGATCGAGAAGCCGGGCCGCGCGGCGATCGACGTGATCGCCGAGATCCTCCCCGTGATCATCCGCACCTTCCCCTGGCCGAAATCGATGCGCTGGGGCGCGCGCTCGGCCAAGTCAGGCTCGCTCAACTGGGTGCGTCCGCTGCACGCAATCACCGCGACCTTCGGGCTCGAGACCGAAGAGCCTGATGTGGTGAATTTCTCCATCGACGGCATCGAGACCGGCCAGACCACCTACGGCCATCGATTCCTGGCGCCAGCCGCAATCAACGTGCGCCGCTTCGAGGACTACGAGGCGAAACTGCTCGACGCCAAGGTCGTGCTCGATCCGGAGCGCCGCAAGGATTCGATCCTGACCGATGCCAAGCAGCTAGCCTTCGCGCAGGGTTTTGAGCTGGTCGAAGACCAGAACCTGCTCGACGAGGTCGCGGGTCTCGTCGAATGGCCGGTCGTGCTGATGGGCTCGTTCGACCAGGAATTCCTGTCGATCCCGGCGGAAGTGATCCGCGCCACCATCCGCAACAACCAGAAGTGCTTCGTGGTGAGCGATCCCAAAACGGGCAAGCTCGCGAGCAAGTTCATCCTGGTTGCGAATATCGAGGCGATCGACGCTGGCAAGGCGATCGTCGCCGGCAACGAGCGCGTGATCCGCGCACGGCTCTCGGACGCAAAATTCTTCTACGAGACCGATCTCAAGACGAAGCTCGAGGACCGGCTGCCGAAATTCGAGCAGATCGTGTTCCACGAGAAGCTCGGCACGCAGGCAGAGCGCATCAAGCGCATCGAGCGACTAGCGGCCGAGATCGCGCCACTCGTCAGCGCCGATGTCGCCAAGGCAACGCGCGCCGCGCATCTGGCGAAGGCGGATCTGCTGACGGAAGTGGTCGGCGAATTCCCTGAGGTCCAGGGCCTGATGGGCAAGTACTACGCGCTGGCCCAGGGCGAGGATGCCTCGGTCGCTGCCGCCTGCGAGGAGCACTACAAGCCGCAAGGTCCCGCCGATCGCGTGCCGACGGATCCGGTGAGCGTCGCGGTGGCACTCGCGGACAAGCTCGATACGCTCGCCGGCTTCTGGGCGATCGACGAGAAGCCGACCGGGAGCAAGGACCCCTATGCGCTGCGCCGCGCGGCGCTCGGCGTGATCCGGTTGATTGCCGAGAACACGCTTCGCCTGTCGCTCCTGAAGGTGGCCGCGTCAGCACTTGCCGGTTTGTCGATGAAGCCCGCGGATGCGCAGAAGATCCCGAACGATCTTCTTGCCTTCTTCGCCGACCGCCTCAAGGTCCAGCTCCGTGAGCAGGGCGCGCGGCATGATCTCGTCGACGCTGTGTTCGCGCTCGGCGGCCAGGACGATCTCCTGATGATCGTTCGCCGTGTCGAGGCGCTCGGCCAGTTCCTGGACGCCGACGACGGTAAGAACCTCCTCGCCGGCACCAAGCGCGCCAGCAACATCCTCTCGATCGAGGAGAAGAAGGACAAGCGCAGCTTCGACGGTGCACCGGATGCTGCGCTTTACAGCTTGCCTGAAGAGAAGGCGCTCGCAAAGGCGATCGGTGAGGTCAAGGCGGAAGCAAGTGCAGCCGTCGCCAAGGAAGATTTTGCCGCCGCCATGAGCGCGATGGCAAAACTCCGTCCGCCGGTCGATGCCTTCTTCGACAAGGTCCGTGTCAACGACGAGAATTCGAAGGTTCGTGAGAACCGCCTGAAGCTTCTGAACGAAATCCGCAGCGCCACGCGTGCGGTGGCGGACTTCTCGAAGATCCAGGATTGAGGCGCGCGTGCCCCGGACGCAGCGCAGCGCTTCTTTAGCGGTGCGCTGCAGAGCCGGGGCCCATGCAGCGTGCACACAGGCTCTGTGTCCCGGGTCTGCGCTTCGCTTGCCCGGGACACAAGATCACGCGAAAAAGCCCCGCCCGGCGGGGGGATGACCGGGCAGGGCCTGATGTCCGAAAACTCTATTCGCGCCAAGACTTACGATGACAAGGCTTGCTACTGACAAGCCCAGTGTGGCGCGCCGGACATCTAGTCGAGGACCTCGACGATGCGACGCGAGCGCGGCTCGACCAGCACGGTCTCTCCGTTCACGACGGTGTAGCGATAGGTCGTCGGGCCGAAACGCTGCGGCACGTCGTAATAAGTGATGCCGGTCTCAGGCAGCATCCTGCCGACCACGATGCGGTCTGGTACGCTGAAGGCCGGTACGCGCTGCTCGACGACGTAATCGCGAAACGCCGGACGTTGTTCGACGGCGATGCCAGGGCTGCGTTCGACCACGGTGGGCGGCGCGCGGCCGATCGTGACGTCGGCTTGCGCCTGCGCCGCGACGGGCGCGCCGAGCGCGACGCCAAGCGCTGCAAGTGCAAGAATCCTGTTCCGCATGGGCAACTCCTCACGAAGATGATTCGGCGCCACGCCAGTGGCGCGACCCGGGTTGCCAATGCATGCACCCTGCCCAATGTTCCGAAAGATTGAGCGTCGCATCCGCGGCAATTTCAGGCAGTTTTCGCGAAGGGGGGAACTCAAGTATGTGCTCGTGCGTCTCTACTCGCGGAACCGGGGCAGGTATGATCCGCCCGCGATTCGCATCACCCTGAAGGCTCACTCGCCCAAGCCTCGAGAAAGATATTTCATGCACCTCACCGTCGCCCATATCTCGCCGATCATGTCGCTGATCGCGGGCGTGCTCATCCTGATCATGCCTCGGCTTCTTAACCTGATCGTCGCGATATTTCTGATCCTGAACGGCGCGATCGGGCTTGGCCTTTTGAGGTGGCTGCATCTGTAGGGCATGATCCGGATCCGTGGGGCCGCGTTAGCGTAAAGTGTGTGCAGCGGTTTTCCTCGCGACAAAGGCGGAACGCGTTCGCGCGGAGATCATGCCCAAACCATAACGTCGTTCATTTTCCGGAACTGTTCGACTTGCGCGAGCCCGCCCAAAGTGGTGTAAGGCCCGCGATTTCCCATCCCTCTCGCAGGTTGTGTGCAAGCCATGGCCAAAGCCGCCTCGAAGCCTAAGAAAATACCAGCGAAATCAAAGCCCTCCGCAAAGGCGAAAGCCACGCCGGCGGCCCGCAAGGCGCTGCCGAAAAACGCCGTGAAGAGCCCGGCCAAGGCTGCTCCGAAGCCCGTCGCCAAGCCGGCGGCCAAGGCAGTGAGCAAGCCTGCGAACAAGGCGGCTGCGAAGCCGGCACCCGCAGCCAAGGCGGGCAAGTGGGTCTACACCTTTGGTGACGGCAAGGCAGAGGGCAAATCCGAGATGCGCGACCTGCTCGGCGGCAAGGGCGCGAACCTTGCCGAGATGGCCAATCTCGGCCTGCCCGTGCCTCCGGGCTTCACCATCCCGACCTCGGTCTGCACCTATTTCTACGCGCACGAGAAGAGCTACCCGAAGGAATTGAAGGCGCAGGTCGAGAAGGCGCTCGACTATGTCGGCAAGCTGACCGGCAAGGCGTTCGGCGATGCCAAGAACCCGCTGCTCGTCTCGGTGCGCTCCGGCGCGCGCGCCTCGATGCCGGGCATGATGGACACCGTGCTCAATCTCGGCCTCAACGACGAGACCGTGGAAGCGCTGTCGGAGCTGTCGGGCGACCGCCGCTTTGCCTATGACAGCTATCGCCGCTTCATCACCATGTATTCCGACGTGGTGCTCGGCTTCGAACACCACCACTTCGAGGAAATCCTCGATACCTTCAAGGACAGCCAGGGCTACGCGCTCGACACCGACCTCACTGCCGAGGACTGGGTCGACCTGGTCGGCAAGTACAAGGATGCGGTGGCGCACGAGACCGGCAAGGAGTTTCCGCAGGATCCGCACGACCAGCTCTGGGGTGCGATCGGCGCCGTGTTCTCATCCTGGATGAACGCGCGCGCGGTGACCTACCGCAAGCTGCACGACATTCCTGAATCCTGGGGCACTGCGGTCAACGTGCAGGCCATGGTGTTCGGCAACATGGGCGAGACGTCGGCGACCGGCGTCGCCTTCACCCGCAACCCCTCGACCGGCGAGAGCAAGCTCTACGGCGAATTCCTGATCAACGCGCAGGGCGAGGACGTGGTGGCCGGTATCCGCACGCCGCAGGACATCACCGAGGATGCTCGGAAAGAGTCCGGTTCCGACAAGCCGTCGATGGAAACGGCGATGCCGGAGGCGTTCAAGGAGCTGACGCGCATCTACACGCAGCTCGAGAAGCACTACCGCGACATGCAGGACATGGAGTTCACCGTCGAGCGCGGCAAGCTCTGGATGCTGCAGACCCGCGGCGGCAAGCGCACAGCGAAGGCGGCGCTGCGTATCGCGGTCGAGCTCGCCAATGAGGGTCTGATCTCGAAGAAGGAAGCGGTGACGCGCATCGATCCGGCTTCACTCGATCAACTGCTGCATCCGACCATCGATCCCGATGCCAAGCGCGACGTGATCGCGACAGGCCTGCCGGCTTCGCCCGGTGCTGCTTCGGGTGAGATCGTGTTTTCCTCCGATGAAGCCGCCAAGCTTCAGGCCGACGGACGCAAGGTCATCCTCGTCCGCATCGAGACCAGCCCTGAAGACATCCACGGCATGCACGCGGCCGAGGGCATCCTCACCACCCGCGGCGGCATGACCTCGCACGCGGCGGTGGTCGCGCGCGGCATGGGCAAGCCTTGCGTCTCCGGCTGCGGCACCATCCGTGTCGATTACGGCCGCGGCACCATGAGCATCGGCTCGCGCACCTTCAAGACCGGCGACGTCATCACCATCGACGGCTCGCTCGGCCAGGTGCTCGCCGGCCGCATGCCAATGATCGAGCCGGAGCTGTCCGGCGAGTTCGGTACGCTGATGAACTGGGCTGACCAGGTCCGCAAGATCGGCGTGCGCGTCAACGCCGATACGCCGGAGGATGCGCGCACCGCGCTGAAGTTCGGCGCGCAGGGCATTGGTCTATGCCGCACCGAGCACATGTTCTTCGAGGAGACGCGCATCCGCACGGTGCGTGAGATGATCCTCTCCGAGGACGAGCAGTCGCGCCGCGCTGCGCTCGCAAAGCTCCTGCCTATGCAGCGCGCCGACTTCGTCGAGCTGTTCGAGATCATGAAGGGCTTGCCCGTCACGATCCGGCTGCTCGATCCGCCGCTGCACGAGTTCCTGCCGCACACCCACGCCGAGGTCGAGGAGGTGGCGCGCGCGATGAACACCGATCCACGCCGCCTGGCTGACCGCGCGCGCGAGCTCTCGGAGTTCAACCCGATGCTCGGGTTCCGCGGCTGTCGCATCGCGATCGCATATCCCGAGATCGCCGAGATGCAGGCGCGCGCGATCTTCGAGGCCGCGGTCGAGGCGCAGCGGCGCACCGGCAAGGCCGTTGGCCTGGAGGTGATGGTGCCGCTGATCGCGACCAAGGCCGAGCTCGACCTCGTCAAGGCGCGCATCGATGCCACCGCTCAGGCGGTGATGCGCGACACCAACACCAAGCTCGCCTATCAGGTCGGCACCATGATCGAGTTGCCGCGCGCCTGCCTGCTCGCGGCCGAGATCGCGCAGTCGGCCGAGTTCTTCTCCTTCGGCACCAACGATCTGACGCAGACCACCTACGGCATCAGCCGCGACGACGCTGCGAGCTTCCTCGGTCCGTACGTGACCAAGGGAATCCTCTCGATCGATCCCTTCATCGCGCTCGATCAGGAAGGCGTCGGCGAACTCGTCAAGATCGGCGTCGCGCGCGGCCGCAAGACGCGCGCTTCGCTCAAGGTCGGCATCTGCGGCGAGCACGGCGGCGATCCCGCCTCGGTGGCGTTCTGTCACGCGATCGGCCTCGACTACGTCTCCTGCTCGCCCTATCGCGTGCCGATCGCACGCCTTGCGGCAGCCCAGGCTGCGCTCGGCAAGGCGATATCAAGCCAGGCGTGAAGCGAGACTGAAAAGGACAACGAAAGAGGCGGGGTCAGTGCTCCGCCTCTTTCATTTTGATCTACGCGCGATCCAAGCCGTCATTGCGATCAGGGGAAAGAGCAACATGACCGAGAAAGACCTGCACTTCTACGAGCCCGCCAAGGGCCATGGCCTCAAGCATGATCCCTTCAACGCCATCATCGCGCCGCGGCCGATCGGCTGGATCTCCTCCCGTGACACGAACGGGCACGTCAATCTCGCGCCCTACAGCTTCTTCAACGCCTTCTGCTACACCCCGCCGATCATCGGCTTCTCCTCCACCAACTGGAAGGACACCGTCGGCAATATCGAAGCGACAAAAGAGTTCGTCTGGAATCTCGCCACCATGGACCTGGCGAAGCAGATGAACGCGACCGCCGCCCACGTCGCCCCCGAGGTTGACGAATTCGAGATCGCGGGGCTCACCGCCGTGCCCGGCAGGCTCGTCAACGTGCCGCGCGTCGGCGAGAGCCCGGTCGCCTTCGAATGCAGAGTGTCCGACATCGTGCGCCTCAAGGGCGCCGACGGCCGGCAGGCCGATGCCTGGCTGACGCTCGGCGAAGTCGTCGCCGTCCACATCGACAAGGCCTTCATCAAGGACGGCGTCTACCAGACGGCTGCGCCACGTCCGATCGTCCGCGCGGGACGGCGCGGCGACTATTTCGAGATCAAGCCGGAAAACATGTTCGAGATGATCAGGCCGGATTGATCTCGTCTCTCTCTCGTCGATGCGCGGCCCGGATGGAGCGCAGCCAAATCCGCGTAATTCTTGCACGGCTCCCCGGATTGCGCTTCGCTCCATCCGGGCTACGAAAACATCCTCAATCGAGAGACGCATGACCGAACAGACCAATATCGAACCGCGTGGTGATCTCTGCATCCGTACCCTCGCGATGCCCGCCGACACCAACGCCAACGGCGACATCTTCGGCGGCTGGCTGCTCAGCCAGATGGACGTCGGCGGCGGCGTGTTCGCCTCGAAGGTCGCGAAGTCGCGCACCGTGACGGTCGCGATCGAGGCGATGAATTTTCGTAAAGCGGTCTATGTCGGAGATCTTGTGTCGGTCTACGCCAATCTCGTGCGCGTGGGGCGCACTTCGCTCACCGTGCATCTCGAAGCCTGGGCGCTGCGTCGCGGCGAACAGCATCCGTTCCTCGTCACCGACGGCAATTTCACGTATGTGTCGATCGACGAGCACGGCCGCCCGCAGACCGTCAGCCGCACCGAACCGCCGATCGCGACGTAAGCGCGCAGGGCCCAACGGCTGTGTTGCCTTAACGCATGTGGTGATCGTGCGCCGCGGATGTCGCGGCTTCGCCAAGAACAAGTCATAAAACGGATGAGGTCGCAGCGTACTCCATTGCGTGTCGATTCGGGGTGGAAACGGTACGCAACGCCCATAGGAACCTTTGGGTAGGAGCACCGTTATTTGCCCGCACTCGAGGAATCACGGGCAATGCCGGACAGCTACATCATCGAAGTCAATTCGCAGACCGCAGGTATCGTCGTACGCAACCCGGAAGGATACCGCTTCTTCGCTTCCTCCCACCGCTTCAACCGCCTCGAAGGCCAGATCTTCCGCAACGCTCGCGAAGCGGAACGTGCCGCGCGGCGGTTGGCAAACGGAGATTTGAAGGAAGCGGCGTGAGGAGTTCGCACAATGCTTCCCTTCTTCCCTTGTAAGGGGAGAGGGGAAGTACATCATAGTTTCGTCGCGGCGCGCGACAGCAGCCTCCAGTCGTCGCCCTGCTTCTGCCAGTTCATCAGGATGTGAAGGTTGGTCGGCACTTTTTTCCCATCCGCCGCCATCTCCTGTTCGGCGATCCAGTGGAAGCGCACGATAGCGGCGGGGCCAACGACCTTGATGGTCGGATCCTTGTACTCAATCGACAGGAATTTCGATTTTCCATCCGTGGCGTTGGCGATGAAAGTCGCCTTGTCCTCGACCTTGCCGCTGGAATGGCTGTAACTGAGATCGTCCCAGCAGAGCGCGCCGAGTGCCTTGGGATCCGCCGCAATCTGGGCAAGACGAAAGGCCTCGACCTTTTTCGCCACCGCTTCCTCATCCGCCGAGCCAGCAAGCACGGGAGCCGCGCCGACTGCCGTCAGTACAAAGGCCGCGGCGGCCAGTTCGCGCCGATTGATGGTCATCGTTTCCTCCTTTTTGCTCTTTCCGCAAGTGTTACAGCCGCGCGGTATTTTGTCGAGCGCCATCCTCCGCCGCGCCTTTCGGCGCGTCCCCGCAATGACGAACGAGTATTTCTCCGCTATTGGTGCGTTGCGACTTGAGAGGAATCACCGGAATGTCAGAGGCCATGGGCCAGGCGCTGTTGTTCGACATCGACGGCACGCTCGCCGATACCGACGCGCTGCATCGCGAGGCGTTCAATCAGATCTTCGGCCCGCGCGGTCACGTGTTCGACCACGCCAGGTTTTCGAAGGAGTTGCAGGGCTTCTCCAATGTGTCGATCGGCGAGCGATTCTTGGCCGACGAGCTGCCAGAGCGGCGCGCGGCGATCCTCGACGAGAAAGAGCAGATCTTCCGCACGCTGGTGGCCGGGCAGATCAAGCCGGTGCCGGGCCTGATGGCGCTGCTCGACAAGGCGGACGCGAGGGGTATTCCCATGGTCGCCGTCACCAACGCGCCGCGGCTGAATGCGGAGATGCTGCTGTCGGGGCTCGGCATCATGGATCGCTTCAAGGCGATCGTGATCGGCGACGAACTGCCGCACGGCAAGCCGCATCCGCTGCCTTATCTGGAAGGGTTGCGCTTCGCCGCCGCTGCCGCCCATGCCTCGATCGCGTTCGAGGATTCTCGCTCCGGAATTCAATCGGCCGCCGCCGCGGGCATACCGACGATCGGCATGCGGACGTCGCTCAGTCACGACGATCTGGTCGCTGCCGGCGCCGTCGCCTCGGCCAGCACTTACGATGATGATGCCCTGATGAAGCTGGTCGCGGCCGCCATGAAGTGGTGAGGGCAGGGCGCCGACGCGCTGTTCGTTAACTTTACCGTGCTCTCTCGTTGACCTAGGCGTCGAACCGCCGCACCATGCAAAACTCTGATGTGAGGTTGCCGCCGTGACCGGATTGACCCATCGCCAGGCCGAAATCCTCAACATCGCCCGCGCCTCGGGCCGTGTGATGGTCGAGGAACTTGCGCGCCGTTTCGAGGTTTCGGCGCAGACCATCCGAAAAGATCTCAACGATCTCTGCGAGCGCCGCTCTCTGACCCGGATCCACGGCGGCGCCATCATCGCCTCAGGCGTCGAAAACCTCGCCTACGAGGCGCGCCGCTTCGTCGCCGCCGATGAGAAGAAGGCGATCGGGGCTGCGGCCGCCTCTCTCATCCCGAACGGCTGCTCGCTCTTCATCAACATCGGCACTACGACGGAAGAGGTCGCAAGCGCGCTGACCTCGCATGAGGACCTGCTCGTCATCACCAACAATCTCAACGTCGCGATGCTGCTCTATCGCCATCCCCGCATCGAGGTGGTGGTCGCCGGTGGCACCGTGCGGCGCGCCGACGGTGCGGTGGTCGGCTCGACCGCGACGCAGCTGATCGGCCAGTTCAAGGTCGACTACGCCATCATCGGTGCGTCTGCGATCGATGAAGAAGGCGCGCTGCTCGACTTCGACTATCGCGAGGTGCAGGTGGCACAGGCGATCATTGCGAATGCGCGCAGCGTCATGCTGGTTGCCGATTCCACAAAGCTTCGCCGCAGCGCGCCGGTGCGCATCGCTCATATCAGCCAGATCCAGACCTTCGTCACCGACCAGGAATTGCCCGAGCGCCTCGCTACGATCTGCCACAGCAAGGGCATCGAGGTGGTCGAGGCGATGCCGAAAGGCTCGCCCGACGACGACGTCGCGACGGAACCTGCACAGGATTCCGCGCCGGAGGCGGCGCCGGTGGTGCGGTTGAGGTAGTCACTCATTCCCAGCCCACATTTCCGCGTGCTCTATGTGAACTTCACAACGGGAGAGGGCGGCAGGACTGCCCACTCTTTCATCCAATTGCGCAGCAAAAGTCCCCCAATTGCCCACGAAAAAAGTTCCATTTTCGCTTTCTTTCGCCTTGCTTTCGTTTTCGGTTCTGATCTAATCGAAAGCGAAAGCAAAATCGCCCAAGCGAATGGGCGATCGCCGGGGGATGCGTCTGTTGGAGCGTATTTTCGACCTCGCCATTATTGGAGGCGGTGTTAACGGTTGCGGCATCGCTCGCGATGCGGTTGGCCGGGGCAACACGGTTTTCCTGTGCGAAATGAACGACCTGGCGAGCGGGACGTCGTCCTGGTCGACCAAGCTCGTGCATGGCGGCCTGCGCTATCTCGAATATTACGAATTCCGCCTGGTCCGCGAAGCGCTGATCGAGCGCGAGATCCTCTGGGGCGTGGCGCCCCACATCATCCGCCCCCTGCGTTTCGTTTTGCCGCACCACGCCGGCCTGCGCCCGGCCTGGCTCTTGCGGCTCGGTCTCTTTCTCTACGACCATATCGGCGGCCGCCATCTGTTGCCGGCGACGCGTTCGGTCGATCTGACCAAGGATGAAGTCGGTCGTCCGCTGATCCCGAACCGCTATTCACGCGCTTTCGAATATTCCGACTGTTTCGTCGACGACGCCCGCCTCGTCGTGCTCAACGCGCGCGATGCCGCCGACAAGGGTGCGGAGATCCGCACCCGCACCCGTGCCACCGAAATCCGCCAGTCCGACGGCGTCTGGACCGTCAGCATGGTCGACGCCATCACCGGCGCACGCTCGATGATCCGCGCCCGCGCACTGGTCAATGCCGGCGGTCCCTGGGTCGAGGATGTGCTCGGCCGTGGCGCCGGCGTGAACGCGAAGGCAAAAGTCCGCCTGGTGCAGGGCTCGCACATCGTCGTGAAAAAGCTCTACGACCACGACCGCGCCTACATGTTCCAGAATGCGGACGGCCGCATCATCTTCGTCATTCCCTACCAGGACGACTTCACGCTGATCGGCACCACCGACCGCGACTACGACGGCGATCCCGCCAAGGTGAAGGCAACGGCCGAAGAGATCCAATATCTCTGCGCCGCCGCGAGCGAATATCTGGCCAAGCCGGTGAAGCCCGAGGACGTCGTCTGGACCTATTCCGGCGTGCGCCCGCTCTATGACGATGGCGCCAGCGAGGCCAAGGCCGCGACCCGCGACTACGTCTTCGAGCTCGACACGCCCGGCGGCGCTCCGCTGCTGTCGATCTATGGCGGCAAGATCACGACCTATCGCCGCCTTGCCGAGGAGGCACTCGAGCGTCTCGCTCCCTATTTGCGTAGCGCCAAGGCGCGCGAGGGCTGGACCGGCAAATGGCCGCTGCCCGGCGGCGACATGGACGTGTCGGCGGTCGACGCGCTGATCGCGGACCTGCAGCGCGGCTATCCCTTCCTCTCCGTCGAGCATGCCCGCCGCCTGGCGCGGGCCTATGGCACCCGCGCCATCAAGCTCCTGGGCGATGCCAGATCGGCGGCCGATCTTGGCCAGTCCTTCGGCGCGACGCTGACGGAACGCGAGGTTCGCTATCTCATGAACAACGAATGGGCGGTGACCGCCGAGGATATCGTCTGGCGGCGCTCCAAGCTTGGCCTGCGACTAAGTGCCGATCAGATCGCGGCACTTGACGACTGGATCGCCAGCCATGCCGTGCCGCAAAGTCCCCTGCTCGAAGCAGGAGGACGCTCATGACCGTCACACTGGATCACGTCAGCCGTTCTGTGGACGGTGTTCCGCATATCCGCGACGTCTCGCTGATGCTCGACGGCGGCACGCTCAACGTGCTGCTCGGGCCGACGCTGTCGGGCAAGACCTCGATCATGCGGCTGCTCGCAGGGCTCGACAAGCCGACTTCCGGCAGGGTGCTGGTCAACGGCAAGGATGTCACTGGCATCGATGTGCGCCAGCGCTCGGTTGCGATGGTCTACCAGCAGTTCATCAACTACCCCTCGCTCACGGTCTATGAGAACATTGCCTCGCCGCTTCGCGTGCAGGGCAAGCCGCGCGAGGAGATCGAGAAGCGAGTTGCGGAGGCCGCAAAGCTGCTGCGGCTCGAGCCGTTCCTGAAGCGCACGCCGCTCCAGCTCTCCGGCGGCCAGCAGCAGCGCACCGCGATCGCGCGCGCGCTTGTGAAGGGCGCCGATCTCGTGCTGCTCGACGAGCCGCTCGCCAATCTCGACTACAAGCTCCGCGAGGAGCTGCGCGCCGAGCTGCCGCGCATCTTCGAGGCCTCGGGCGCGATCTTCGTCTATGCGACGACGGAGCCCTCCGAAGCGCTGCTGCTCGGTGGCAACACCGTCTGCATGTGGGAGGGACGTGCGCTCCAGATGGGCGAGACCTCCAACGTCTACCGCCGCCCGCAAACGCTGCGCGTTGCCCAGGTATTTTCGGACCCGCCGCTCAATCTGGTCGGCATCGAGAAGAAGAATGGGCAGGTCGCATATGCCGGCGGCAGCTTGGCGCCGGCCTCCGGCCTCTATGCCGGACTTGCCGACGGACCGTATCGCGTTGGCTTTCGCGCCCATCAGCTCGGGCTCGCCAATGGCCAGACCGATCGCCACGCCTTCCACGCCACAGTGACGGTGACCGAGATCACCGGATCGGAGAGTTTCGTGCATCTGACCCGCGACGGATCGAACTGGGTTGCGGTGCTGCATGGCGTGCATGAGTTCGAGCCCGGCCAGACGCTCGACGCCGTGCTCGATCCGCAGGATGTCTTCGTGTTCGACGCGGCCGACCGCCTGGTCGCCGCGCCTGGTCCGATAGCGTTTTCAAGCGAAGTGCCTAGCGGTTCGCGTGAAGAAAACGCGTCAAAGAAGAACTCGTGAGGGAGGTGCGCCATGGCCCGCATTGACCTCGTCGATCTCGCGCACTCCTACGGCGGCAATGATGCTGCGCCCGAAAGCTTTGCGCTGAAGCCGGTGACCATGACCTGGCGGCAGGGCGGAGCCTATGCGCTGCTTGGGCCCTCGGGCTGCGGCAAGACCACGCTGCTCAACGTCATCTCCGGCATCATCACGCCCTCCCGTGGAAAAATCCTGTTCGACGGCAAGGACATCACACCGCTGTCAACCCAGAAGCGCAACATCGCCCAGGTGTTCCAGTTTCCGGTGATCTACGACACCATGACGGTGGGGGAGAACCTGGCGTTTCCGCTGAAGAACCGCGGCGTGCCGAAGGCCGATATCGACAAACGCGTGACCCAGATCGGCCGCCTGCTCGACCTCGAGCCCTATCTGAACCGCAAGGCGACGCGGCTCACGGCGGACGCCAAGCAGAAGATCTCGCTCGGCCGGGGCCTCGTGCGCAACGACGTCGCCGCCGTGCTGTTCGACGAGCCGCTGACGGTGATCGATCCCGAGCTGAAGTGGCAGCTGCGCTCGAAGCTGAAGGCGCTGCATCGCGAGCTCGACCTCACGATGATCTACGTCACGCACGACCAGACCGAGGCGCTGACCTTCGCCGACACGGTGGTTGTGATGCATGACGGCCGCGTGGTGCAGAGCGGCACGCCGGCCGAGCTGTTCGACAAGCCGGCGCACACCTTCGTCGGTTATTTCATCGGCTCGCCCGGCATGAACATCATGCCGGCGGAGGTGAAGGGTCGCGAAGCGCGGATCGACGGCCATGTCATCGCGCTCAACCGCAGCTACGACAACCTGCCCACGGGGGCCAAGATCGAGATCGGCGTGCGTCCGGAATTCGTCGACGTGGTCGCGCCGGCGCCGGGGCTGCTCACCTCGAAGATCGACCGGATCGATGATCTCGGCCGCATCCGTTTCGCCCGCGTGCGCGTCGGCGATGCCAAGCTCGCTGCCCGCGCGCCGGGCGGCTTCACCAGCTCCGACGGCTCCGCCGGGCTGAAATTCGATCCGTCCCATGTCCACGTCTATGCGGACAGCCTTCTGGTAGAGGGAGCCGTCTGATGGACAAGACCGTCAATCAAAAAGCCTGGTTCCTGGTTCTGCCGGTGTTCCTGGTCGTCGCCTTCTCTGCGGTGATCCCGCTGATGACGGTGGTGAACTATTCGATGCAGGACACCTTCGGCAACAACCAGTTCTTCTGGAACGGCGTCGGCTGGTTCAAGGAGCTGCTCGATCCCTCGACCGATCTCGGCGGTCGCTTCCTGGCCTCGCTCGGCCGCAACCTGTTCTTCTCGCTCGTCATCCTCGCCATCGAGGTGCCGCTCGGCATCGTCATCGCGCTGTCGATGCCGCGCGAGGGCTGGACGGTGGCCGCCTGCCTCGTGATCCTCGCGCTGCCGCTGTTGATTCCGTGGAACGTGGTCGGCACCATCTGGCAGATCTTCGGCCGGCCCGACATCGGCCTACTCGGCTATACGCTGAACAGCCTCGGCATCAACTACAACTACGTCGCGAACGAGATCGACGCCTGGGTCACCGTCATCGTGATGGATGTCTGGCACTGGACCAGCCTGGTCGCGCTGCTGTGCTACGCCGGCCTGAAGTCGATCCCCGACGCCTATTACCAGGCGGCGCAGATCGACGGCGCCTCGCGCTGGGCGGTGTTCACGGCGATCCAGCTGCCGAAGATGAATCGCGTGCTGCTGATCGCGGTGCTGCTGCGCTTCATGGACAGCTTCATGATCTACACCGAGCCGTTCGTCGTCACCGGCGGCGGTCCGGGTAATTCCACGACCTTCGTCTCGATCGAGCTCGTCAAGATCGCGCTCGGCCAGTTCGATCTCGGCAAGGCCGCGGCCCTGTCGCTGGTCTACAATCTGATCATCCTGATCGTCTGCTGGGTGTTCTACACCGTGATGACCAACGCCGGCGTCGAGCGCAAGACGCAGGCGGAGAAAGAGCCTGCGGCGGAGCTCAAGCCCGCCGGCGCGCTCCAGCCCGCGCATGCGCTTCAGCCCAAGGAAGGAGTGGCCTGATGCACTCGATCCCCGGCCGACGCGTCATCATGGTGGCGTTCCTGATCTTCCTGCTGTTGCCGATCTACTGGCTCGTCAACATGAGCTTCAAGACCAACGGCGAGATCGTCTCGACGATGACGCTATGGCCGCACGCGCCGACGCTGCAGCACTACAAGCGCATCTTTACCGACGAGAGCTGGTATTCCGGCTACATCAATTCGCTCGAATACGTCGTCCTCAACACCCTGATCTCGATCACGGTGGCGCTGCCGGCAGCCTACGCCTTCTCGCGCTACCGCTTCCTCGGCGACAAGCACCTGTTCTTCTGGCTGCTGTCGAACCGCATGGCGCCGGCCGCGGTCTATGCGCTGCCCTTCTTCAACCTCTATTCGGCGATCGGGCTGTTCGATACGCCCTGGGCGGTTGCGCTCGCGCACTGCATCTTCAACGTGCCGCTGGCGGTATGGATCCTCGAAGGCTTCGTGTCCGGCGTGCCGCGCGAGATCGACGAGACGGCGTTCCTCGACGGCTATTCCTTCCCGCGCTTCTTCGTGAAGATCCTGATCCCGCTGATCGCAAGCGGCATCGGCGTCGCTGCGTTCTTCTGCTTCATGTTCTCCTGGGTCGAGCTCCTGCTCGCGCGCACGTTGACCTCGGTGCAGGCCAAGCCGATTGCGGCGATCATGACGCGCACGGTGTCCGCGGCCGGCATGGATTGGGGGCTGCTCGCAGCCGCCGGCGTGCTCACCATCATTCCGGGCGCGCTCGTGATCTGGTTCGTCCGCAACTATATCGCGCGCGGTTTCGCGCTCGGCCGCGTGTAAGGAGGCGACCATGGAATCGATCGCATGGATGGCCTGGACGATACCGACCGCGATCTTCTTCGGCGCACTCGCCTGCACGCTCGCAGTGATGACGTATCTCGCCGCGGTCTATCCCGAGGCGGAGCGCGTCGGCGTTCTGCGCATTCCGACCACGCGTGGCGACCGCCTGTTCATCTCGCTGATCACGGCGGCCATCATCCACCTCGCGTGGATCGGCCTCGTCGGCACCGACACGATCGCAACGCTGCCGGTCGGGGAGGAGGGATTTGAGCTCTCGAGCCTGTGGCTCGCATCAGGAATTTCGCTTGTCACGGCCGCGCTCATATTCCGCACGGTCTGAAGCTCGCGAAGAAGACCAGATCCGGGGTCAACCCGGGCCTGTTAGAGTTTGTCGCTGCAACGGAGGAACAACATGCGACAGTTTAGGAGAAGGAAAGGTCCATTGACCAAGATCAGCTTTCTGACGGTATCTAGTGCCGCAGCTATCATTGCGGCTGCATTCACGACCTCGGCGCCGGTTCGCGCCGCTGACGACGCCACGATCGAGAAGTGGATCGCGGAATTCCAGCCCTCGACCCTGTCGAAGGACGACCAGAAGAAGGAGCTCGAGTGGTTCGCCAAGGCCGCCGAACCCTTCAAGGGCATGGAGATCAACGTCGTCTCGGAAACGATCGCGACTCACGAATACGAGTCGCAGACGCTCGCCAAGGCGTTCACTGAACTCACCGGCATCAAGCTCAAGCACGACATCATTCAGGAAGGTGACGTCGTCGAGAAGCTGCAGACCCAGATGCAGTCCGGCAAGAACGTGTACGACGGCTGGATCAACGACTCCGACCTGATCGGCACCCACTTCCGCTACGGCCAGACCATCGTGCTGTCGGACTACATGACGGGCGAGGGCAAGGACGTCACCGACCCGATGCTCGACGTCAACGACTTCATCGGCAAGTCCTTCGGTACGGCGCCGGACGGCAAGCTCTATCAGCTGCCCGACCAGCAGTTCGCGAACCTCTACTGGTTCCGCTACGACTGGTTCACCAACCCGGACTACAAGGCCAAGTTCAAGGCCAAGTATGGCTACGAGCTCGGCGTGCCCGTGAACTGGTCGGCCTATGAAGACATCGCCGAGTTCTTCACCAACGACATCAAGGAGATCAACGGCGTCAAGGTCTACGGCCATATGGACTATGGCAAGAAGGACCCCTCGCTCGGATGGCGTTTCACCGACGCCTGGCTCTCGATGGCCGGCAACGGTGACAAGGGCATTCCGAACGGTCTGCCGGTCGACGAATGGGGCATCCGCATGGAAGGCTGCCGTCCGGTCGGCTCGAGCGTCGATCGCGGTGGTGACACCAACGGTCCGGCCTCGGTCTACGCCATCACCAAGTATCTCGAATGGCTGAAGAAGTATGCGCCGCCGCAGGCGCAGGGCATGACCTTCTCTGAGTCAGGTCCAGTGCCGGCGCAGGGCAACATCGCCCAGCAGATCTTCTGGTACACCGCCTTCACCGCCGACATGGTGAAGCCGGGCATCGCCGTGATGAACGCGGACGGTACGCCGAAGTGGCGTATGGCTCCGTCGCCGCACGGCGCGTACTGGAAGGACGGCATGAAGCTCGGCTATCAGGACGCGGGTTCGCTCACGCTTCTGAAGTCGACCCCGGCTGACCGTCGCAAGGCGGCCTGGCTCTATCTCCAGTTCATCGTCTCCAAGTCGGTGTCCCTGAAGAAGAGCCATGTCGGTCTCACCTTCATCCGTGAATCCGACATCTGGGACAAGTCGTTCACTGAGCGTGCGCCGAAGCTCGGCGGCCTGATCGAGTTCTACCGTTCGCCCGCCCGCGTGCAGTGGACCCCGACCGGCAACAACGTGCCTGACTATCCGAAGCTCGCGCAGCTCTGGTGGCAGAACATCGGCGATGCGTCGTCGGGTGCCAAGACGGCGCAAGCCGCGATGGACTCGCTCGCCGCCGCGCAGGACTCCGTCATGGAACGCATCGAGAAGTCGGGCGTGCAGGGTGCCTGCGGTCCGAAGCTCCACAAGAAGGAGTCGGCCGAGTTCTGGTTCGCGAAGGCCGAGAAGGACGGCACCATCGCGCCCCAGCGCAAGCTTGCGAACGAGAAGCCGAAGGGCGAAACGATCGACTACGACACGCTGATCAAGTCGTGGCCGGCCACTCCGCCCAAGCGCGCGGAAGTGAAGTAAGCCTCGGGCATCACGTCATCCAAAACGAAAGGCCGGGAGCGATCCCGGCCTTTTTCTTTTCGGCGCGTCACTACGCTCGCGATGCGAAGTGAGGGGCATTGCCTCCCCAAAGTCGTGCTGGCGAAAGTCTGGACCCATTGCTCCGACTGCCTGTGTGACATGACGCTCGGATCACCCGCCTCTATCGCCGCTCCTTTTTCTCCTTCGGTGGCGGTGCGGGCTTGCGTGGCGCTGGCCGTTGCAGGCCAGGAAGCCGCTGCTGCAATCCGCCTTGGTGCTGCACGCCGCCTTGCGGCGGCTGGACGGCGGGCGGGCTGGATTGACCCTGCTGGCCGGCCCGCGGTGTCTGCTGCTGAGGCGTCGCGCCTGCCGGAGCTTGCCCGCTGTGCGGCGCTTGCGGATTGATCGCCCCGCCTGGCGGCGTCTGTCCCGTGCGCGGCGCACCCTGCTGCTGGCCTTGTCCGGTGCGCGGCGTGCCCGGCTGACCCGCGCCGCCTTGTCCTTGGCGCTGCGGCTGCTGCTTGCCCTGACGGTTCGGCGCACCCGGCTGCTGCTGGCCTGGACGGTTGTTCTGTCCGGGCTGGCCACCCGGCCGCTGCGGCTGCGGTCCAGGCTGACCGTTCGGCCGCGGCTGTTGCTGCGGTTGAGCCGGCTGGACCGGCCGCGGAATGCGCGGGGTCGCGCCCGGATTGGCCCTTCGGAATTCGCGCTGCTCGGTCACGATCTGCCGGCCGGTGGTCTGGGCCTGATGCACCTGGCTCACGAAGACGCGGTCGCGTGCGACCTGTTGCGGGGCAATCGTGATCGGCACCGCGGCAAAGCGCGCACCACCGGTGCCGGGGCGGATCGCAAAGCCCGACGCGCCTTGCGTCAGCGCGCCGAGCCGCGCGCCGCTTGTGCGGTCGTTGACGTCGATGTGGCCGACCCTGCCGTCAGCGTCGGGATAGAGCTTGATGTTGACGTTGTTGGCCGCAGCCGTCGCAGCACTTGCGTTGGCCGGCACGTCGATGACGCCGGTGGTGCCGCGGATGCCGAGCGTCGCGGTCGGCGTCGTGATCTTCATGTCGCCGGTCTTGGCGACCGCTGCGGCAACGAAGGCAACCGTGCCCTTGCCGATGTCGAAGATCGCGGAATTCTGCTTGCCGCCGTCCTCGTAGACGTAGTTGTCGATCGTGATCTTGGCGCTGGCCGACAGATTGAACGTGGTGGAATCGTTGAAGGCGATGCTGAGCGAGGAGTTCGAGGCGGTCTGCACGACGTCGTTGAGATAGATGTCGTCGCGCACCCTCAGCGGATAAGAATTCTTGTCGCGGATCACCGTGGCGATTCCCGTCACGGTCGCGACGTTGCCGATCGGCTCTTCAGGCGCGGCGGTTTGCGTGTCAGTCGCTGGTGTCGCGGGTGCCTGCGAGGGAGACGGTGTCGGCGTCACCTGCGGCGCCGGCTGCACCTGCGCGAGCAGGGTCGCATCGGATGCGCATGCGTCCGTCGCGCCAGCCAGCGACAAGACCAGCAGCGGAAGCGCGAGCACGCAGCGGCGCCAAGCCAGCATCAAAGCCACAGTGAGGTCCCGGTGAAGACACGAGGCGAGATCAGCCGATTTCAGCCTGAGACGGCTGAATAGCGGATGAACATCAGTCGCACGGGCGTTGCCAACGTTCAAACGCCACGTCCCGGATTTCGGGACGTGGCGCCATCATAAGAACAAGAAGGCTTGGCAGCGGCGTCGATGACGCCTTCGTCGTCAGATCACGCGCTTCCAGGTCTGGCCGCCGCAGAATATGCCGCCGAAGGCACAGCCCTGCACGTGGAGCAGGTTCGGGCCCTTCATCGCAATCGTGGAGTCATAGTTGCGGCCCGAGTCGGGATCGTGAATGCGGCCGCTCCACCTGGCGCCGTCGGGCTGCATGTTGATCAAGATCTTCTCGTTGGTCTTCTCGGCATAGCCGCAGAGGTTGGCGCCGCATTGCTCGACGCGCACATTGCCCTTGTCCTCCTCGGTCGCCCACAGGCCGAGCGGCGTGGTCGGAGCGGGCGCAGCCGCAACCGGGGCCGGAGCGGGCGCGGTCACGACCGGTGCGGCAACGGGAGCCGGCGGTGCAATGGGCGCGGCCTGTTGCGTGACGTTGGCGTTGACGGCCGCATTGGTGGTTGGTGAGGCAGCGGTCGTGGACGGCGCAGGCGGCACAGCCACGACTGGCGCGGCAGGCGCGGTCGCCTGCACCTGTGGCTGCGGCGCAGGTTGCCGTGCGGAGGGTGCCGGAGCCGGCGGGGCCGTTGTTGTCGTGCCCGACGACGTTGTGTCGTCATCGTCCTTGGAGCCAAAACCGCTGAGGTTGATGTTATTCAGCCTGATCGGCTTGCCCGACAGGCCGGGCACCACGATGGAGACACAGTCCAGCGAGGCGCAGTTGCTCGGAGCCTGGATGTGGATGCTCTGCCCGTCGATCTCGAAGGAGATCGCATTGCCGGCATGGGCAATGGCGGTCGAAGCGAGGAAGAGCGCGGTAGCGGCGACAGAAAGCCTGGTCATGGCAGCCTCTTGAATGAAGTGTGGAAACGGTGTGGCCGGATGTCGGTTATCGACTGAGCATGGTTCGATCCTACGCGGAGCCCACGCGGCTTCCGTGACTGATGTCACAACGGCTGGTCCCGCTCGCGTGAGTTGCGTCACAATTCGGCGCGAGAACGCGTTCCCGCTTCTGTCCAATTTGTAATCGCTGTTCGTCGAACCGCTCTCGCCTTTGCTGGCGACCGATCACTGAAGATCGCTGCAAGGGAGAGCCAACATGTCCCGCCTCATTCTCGTCGCCGCACTGCTGGTTTGCAGCGTCATTGCGGCGCATGCTGACAACGACATCTATCGCAACGCGCTGAAGCGGCAGCGCGGTCCTGATGAGCTGCAAGTGGACGGTGCATTCTGTGACGCGCAGTTCGGCAGGCCGCAGAACGGCACGCTGACCTCGCGCGAGTACAAGCGCTGCATGCTGTCGCGCGGCTGGCGCTTCAGCCATACCGTTCGACAGAGGGACGACCGTTATCCCGACCCCGACAATCCCGGCATGATGTGCCGCGATTTCAAGATCGGCGGCGTCACGGGATCGGAGTGCTCGAATTACGACTAAGCTGTGCCGTGTCTGGCTCGGCGCGCCATGACCACGCATGCGAGATCGCGCGAGGCGGCCCCGCCTGCCGTCGTCGATGTCTGGAAACTAGATCACGCCGAGCACAATGGCTCCGACAAAGGCTATTGCGAGGTACGCAGTCACAACGCTCAGTCTGCCGACGAACGTCATAAGGGAGCTCCTCTGTTCGCGCGTCTTTGCGCGCAACTGAGAACATTAACAGCGAGTCTGTCAGCGAAAAAGCCAGCCTTGCTGTCGCTCGCCCGCCGCGCGCGCCGGCTCGCATGGTTAAAGAAACGTAAAATCAAAGCGTTGAAGAGTCTTTAAGTAAATTCACCGAACCTGTGCGCATGACGCGCGGAGTTCGTTTGTATCTCGTCGGCTCCATCGTCCTTGTTTCGCTTGCGGGTTGCGGACGCGGCTTCTTCCAGGCCGAGCGCGAACCGTGGCGGGCCGAGGCGGAAGCCGCCTGCCTGAAGTCAGGCGCGGTGAAAGAGAGCGCCGAGATCGTCCGGATCGAACCAATCTCCGGCCCCGGCGCCTGCGGTGCCGAATTTCCGCTGAAAGTGGCCGCCATCGGCGAAGCCTCCGGCACCTTTGGTTTTGCCGATGAGGAACTGCGCCCGCCGGCGAGCATTGGCAACCAGCCGCGCTGGCCGGGAACTCAGCCCAGCTATCCGCAAGGCCAGAACTATCCGAACCAATCCTATCCGAACGCCTCGACCTATCCGCAGGGCCAAAACCAGCCGTCCGGCTATGGTGGAGCCTCAGGCCCGATCTCGCTCAGCGCGCCCGGCGTCGCACCGCCGCAGGAGGACGAGATCGACCTGCCGCCGGAGGGCACCGATGCGGCGGGAGCGGCGCGCTACATGAACGCGCCGAGCTATCCGGCGCGGCCGAATTACTCGTCGCAGTCGCAGCCATCTTATTCGCAGCGCCCCGAGCAGCAGCCCCTGCCGCGGCTTGGTCCAGCGCAGGGCAGTCCCGTCGGCACCGTCGGCCCGGTCGCGGTGAAGCCGACCGCGACGCTGGCCTGTCCGATCGTCTCAGAACTCGACCGCTGGTTCGCCGACACCGTGCAGCCGTCGGCGATGCGCTGGTTCGGCCAGCGCGTGGTCGAGATCAAGCAGATCTCCGCCTATTCCTGCCGCGGCATGAACGGCAATCCGCATGCCCATATCTCGGAGCACGCCTTCGGCAACGCGCTCGACATCGCAGCCTTCACGCTCGGCGATGGCCGCCGTATCTCGGTGAAGGACGGCTGGCGCGGCTTGCCGGAGGAGCAGGGTTTTCTGCGCGACGTGCAGTCGGGCGCGTGCGCGCATTTCACGACCGTGCTCGCGCCGGGCTCCAACGTCTATCACTACGATCACATCCACGTCGACTTGATGCGTCGCGCCAGCCGCCGCCTGATCTGCCAGCCGGCCGCCGTCTCCGGAGAAGAGGTCGCCGCGCGCGCGCAAGCGCGTAATCCCTACGCCAACTCCCGCGATCCCTACGTGACCGGCTCGCTCGGTCGGAAGGGCAAGCGCGAGAAGGTCAATGAGGAAGACGAGTTCGAGGACGAGTAGGGCGCTCGTACGCGTGTGATCGTTGAACTTACTTTGCGGCCCGCATCGATGGTGCCGGAACCAGCCCCATGCAGCGCTGCACCTCACCCGGCACGTTGTAGTCGCGCATGACGGGACGGCTGTCGCGTATGCCGCAAGCCTCCCGCTGCACCACGAACATCCAGAGCGCGTGGCCCGCCTCCATCACCAGGGCGCGCCGCGCCTGTTGCGTCGATGTCGGCGTGTCCAAAGGCGGATGGGCCGCATCGAAGTCCCGCAAGCGGGCGAGGGCTTGTTCCAGCGCTCGCCCCATCCGCCCGAACGCAGAGGCCTGCTCCTGGACGATCTCATAGTTGAGAACATCGACCGGCGTGCGGTGAAGGCGAAGGTCAGGGGGCATGGCTTATGTATAGCGTCAGGGGGGACGCTAGCAACGTCGTGGTTAGAGAAACGCCCTGCGCTACGGCGGTGGCACTAGCTCACTTCGCCCGGTAAGCCGCCAAAAACATCCGCGTCGCGCTGTCAACCACGGCCGTGATGCGCTCCTCCGTCGGGGCCGGCGCGGCCTGGAAGATGAAGGGGAGGAACAGCGAGGCCTTGCACACCTCCATGAACTGGGAGGCGGCGAGGTCGCAATCGTCGATGGCGAGATCGCCCGGCGCAACATGCGCCTTCAGATAGTCGGCGAGCCGGTTGACGGTCTTGTCCAGCACGCACGCGTAATAGCGGCGGCCGAGCTCGGGCATGCGCTCGGCGATCGCCATCACGGTGCGGATCGCCGATCCCCCGCCGGGCCGGCAGAGCAAATGGATATAGGCCTTGCCGAACTCCTTCAGCGTGGTCTCGGCATCGCGCGAGGGGTCGAAGTTGAACACGACCTGGCCGTGCTGGAGCGCTTCCTCCTCGAGGATGGCTCCGAACAGCGCGCATTTGTCGGCGAAGTAGACGTAGAGTGTGCCCTTGGAGACGGCAGCTGCGCGCGCGATCTCGCCCATGCTGGCGCCGTCGAATCCGAGGTCCATGAACACCTTGCGGGCGCCGTCGAGGATCTGGCGGCGCTTGGAGCTGTCCTCCTCTGAGACGATAGTGACAGTGTCGCGAACGGCTGCAACCATTGATTCAGGGTTCCCTGAGGTTTTTGGCGCCGGAACCCCAAAGAAACTGAAAGAAAGGATTCCGGCCACTAGGGTCCGATGGGGCTATAATCTATATTGACCGAACGGTTCGGTCAATGATATTTATCAATTGGCGAAGGCAAGGGGGCCGCGTCGTGGCCCGCCCGATCGCGTGTTTTTGTGGGGAGGCCTTCATGGCCGTATCGAGAGACCAGGCCGCTCGCGTCCTTCGCCAGGATTCCCTGGAGCAGGCGCCAGCTCGGGGCGAAGCTGCGAGCGACGATCCGGCGGCACTGGCCGAGCAGCTGCGGACCGTGGCCGAAGAGGGCAAGCGCCGCACGGCCGACACACCGGAGAAGCCGGCAATCGAGAAGCCCGCCCCGAGCATGCCGGCAACCGGCGCGCCTGCGCCGAGCGCTGCCCCGCCGAAATCCGGCAAACGCAAATTCATTCTGATGGGCGTCGGCCTTCTGCTTGCGCTCGCGGCCGCGAGCTATGCCGGCTACTACACGCTGGTTGGCCGCTTCTACGTCTCGACCGACGACGCCTATGTGCGCGCCAACAACACCATGCTGGGTGCGCGCGTTGCTGGCCACATCTCCTCGATCCTGCCCGGCGACAACGCGCTGGTGCATGCCGGCGATGTCGTCTTCCGCATCGACGACGGCGACTACAAGATCGCAGTCGACGCCGCCGCGACCCGGATCGCAACCCAGCAGGCCACCATCGATCGCATCGGCCGCCAGGTCGCAGCGCTCGAGAGCCAGGTCGTGCAGGCCAAGGCGCAGCTCGTTTCCGCCGAAGCGGGCCTCAAGCGCGCAGACCTCGACTATGAGCGCCAGCAGGCGCTGAGCAGCAAGGGCTTTGCCTCGCGCGCCACGTTCGAAACCTCGGAAGCCGGACGCGATCAGGGCGCCGCCGCGGTCAAGGCCGCGCAGGCCGCTTACGACGTCGCAGTCAGCAATGTCGACGTCGCCAAGGCACAGCAGGCCGAAGCGCAGGCGCAGCTTGCTGAGTTGAAGACCACGCTCGCGAAAGCCGAGCGCGACCTCAACTTCACCTCGGTGCGCGCGCCGGTCGACGGCACCTTCTCCAACCGCCTCGTCAACACCGGCGACTTCGTCGCGGTCGGCCAGCGGCTCGGCAACATCGTGCCGCTCGACGAGGTCTATATCGACGCTAATTTCAAGGAAACCCAGCTCAAGCGCATCCGTCCCGGCCAGCCGGTGACGATCAAGGTCGATGCCTACGGCTTCCGCAAGTTCTCCGGCATCGTCGACAGCATCTCGCCGGCCGCGGGCTCGGTGTTCACGCTGCTGCCGCCCGACAACGCCACGGGCAATTTCACCAAGATCGTGCAGCGCCTGCCGGTCCGCATCCGCGTGCCGAAATCGGTCGCGCGCCAGAACCTGCTCCGCGCCGGCATGTCGGTCTACGCGACGGTCGACACCAACAAGGGCGCGGCCGACGCCGACAGCGAAATCGATCTCGACGATCCCACGATGATCCATCCGCAGTAAGCGAACAGCGCTGCGAGGCCTGACGATGGCGACCGCCACGACCGCTAGTCCCGCCATGATGGCGAACCCCGCTTCGGAACGCATCGAGCCGAAGCGGCTGTTCGCCTTCATCATCATGGTGTTCGGGATGTTCATGTCGATCCTGGACATCCAGATCGTCTCGGCCTCGCTGTCCGAGATCCAGGCGGGCCTGTCGGCGAGCCAGAGCGAAGTCTCCTGGGTGCAGACCGCCTATCTGATCGCCGAAGTTATCGCGATCCCGCTGTCGGGATTCCTGTCGCGCGCGCTCGGTACGCGGTTGTTGTTTGCGATCTCGGCGGCGGGCTTCACCGCATCCAGCCTGCTCTGCGGCTTTGCCTCCTCGATTGAGCAGATGATCTTGTGGCGCGCGCTTCAGGGATTCCTAGGTGCAGGCATGATTCCGACCGTGTTCGCCTCCGCCTACACGGTGTTTCCACGCACGAAATTCCACATCGTCGGCCCCATCATCGGTCTCGTCGCGACGCTGGCGCCGACCGTGGGTCCGACGGTCGGTGGCTACATCACCGACCTCATGTCCTGGCACTGGCTGTTCTTTATCAATGTCGTGCCCGGCATCGGCATCACGCTGGGCGTGCTGGCGTTGGTCGATTTCGACGAGCCGCATTTCGAGCTGCTCGACCGCTTCGACTGGTGGGGCCTGATCTTCATGGCCGGCTTCCTCGGCTCGCTGGAATATGTGCTCGAGGAAGGCCCGCAATATGAATGGCTCCAGGACACGTCCGTCGCGATCTTAGCCTGGGTTTGCGCGATCTCGGCGATCGCATTCTTCTGGCGCGTCTTCACCGCGGCTGAGCCGATCGTCAACCTGCGTACCTTCACCAACCGCAATTTCGCGGTCGGCTGCGTGCTGCAGTTCTGCATCGGCATCGGTCTCTATGGTCTGACCTACATCTATCCGCGCTATCTCGCCGAAGTCCGCGGCTACAGCGCGCTGATGATCGGCGAGACCATGTTCGTCTCCGGTGCCACCATGTTCCTGGTCGCGCCGCTGGTCGGCCGTCTCATGCTGCGCTTCGACCTGCGCTACATGATTGCCTTCGGGCTGATCGTGTTCGCTATCGGCTCCTACCAGATGACCTGGATCACCCGCGACTTCGATTTCTACGAGCTGCTGCTGCCGCAGATCCTCCGCGGCATCGGCATGATGTTCGCGATGGTGCCGACCAACAACATCGCGCTCGGCACGCTGGCGCCGGAGCGGGTGAAGAATGCCTCGGGCCTGTTCAACCTGATGCGCAACCTCGGCGGCGCCGTCGGTCTCGCGGTGATCAATACCGTGCTCAACGACCGCACCGATCTGCACATTACGCGGCTTCAGGAGCGCGTGACCTGGGGCAACGCGACGGCGACCGAGACGCTCAACACCTTCATGCAGAAATTCCAGGGCCTGGGCGACGCCACGCTGATGGCGATGAAGCAGCTCACCCAGATCGTGCACCGTCAGGCCGTCGTGATGGGGTATGGCGATGCCTTCTTCATGCTGACGCTGTTCTATCTCAGCTTGAGCCTGCTGGTGACGCTCCTGAACAAGCCAGCGTCCCTCGCAGGCGGCGGCGACGCGCATTAAATTTGCAACACTCGCGCGACATCTTGCGCGAGCCGTGTTGCAAATCGCAACCGACACATCTATAAAGCGCGTCTCATTGCTCGAACCGGGGAGAGATTTGCATGATTTCGACGCATTCGCAGATCGCACGCCCGCGCTCGATGTCTATGTTTTTCCAGCTCGGTGTGTGCTCGGTCCTTTAGAGGCCGTTTTCGCCAGCTTCGACCGGGCCTGATTCCCCGGTTGCTCCAACTCCCAAACGACAACCTGATTTAGCGACGCCATTTTCGGCCCTCGTAGCCGTCATGCGTCCATCGATGGAGCCGGACTGCGCGGGAAGCGCAGCCGGATAACGCCATGACCGTACTGTCAAAAAAGCCCGCGGCGATACGCGTGGTGCTGCCCTTCGTGTTCCGCCACTGGCTGAAGCAGCCGGGGCGCGCGCTCGCGGTCGCCGGCGGCCTGTTAGGTGCGACGGTCGCCGACCTCTTCATGCCGGTATTCTCCGGGCGTCTCGTCGACGCCCTGACGCACGGCTCCGACGATCCCGTCGCGCGCCACGCCGCGCTGGTCGCATTCGGCGCGATCGTGGCGCTCGGCTTCACGTCGATGGTGCTGCGGCTGGCCGGTTTGCAGGTGATCGTGCCGTTCACGCTGAAGCTGATGTCCGACATCGCGCAGGACGCCTTCTTGCGCGTGCAGCGCTTTTCGACCGACTGGCACGCCAACTCGTTCGCCGGCTCGACGGTGCGCAAGATCACGCGCGGCATGTGGGCGCTCGACCTCTTGAACGACACGATCCTGCTGGCGCTGCTGCCTTCGCTCTGCGTGCTCGTCGGCTCGATGATCCTGCTCGGGGTGCACTGGGCCTCGCTCGGCGCGGTAATCGCGCTCGGCGCACTGGTCTATGTGACGATGACGGCGCTGTTCTCTACGCGCTACATCGCGCCGGCTGCGCGCGTCTCCAACGCCTGGGACACCAAGGTCGGGGGAACGCTGGCGGATGCGCTGACTTGCAATGCGGTGGTGAAGTCGTTCGGTGCGGAGGCGCGCGAGGATGCGCGGCTCGCCCGCGTCATCAAGCGCTGGAGCGTGCGCGTGCGGCGGACCTGGCTGCGCTACAACTACACTGCGCTGGCGCAGCTCTCGCTGCTGCTATGCCTGCGCGCATCGGTGATCGGCGGCTCGGTGCTGCTGTGGATGGCGGGGCGTGCCTCGCCCGGCGACGTCACCTATGTGCTGACGAGCTACTACATCATCCACGCCTATCTTCGTGACGTCGGCATGCACATCAACAACCTGCAGCGCTCGGTCAATGACATGGAGGAGCTGGTCGCGATCCATGACGAGCCGATCGGCATTGCCGATGCGCCGGATGCAACGCCGATCCTGATCGAGGGGGGCCGTATCGTGTTCGACGACGTGACCTTCCACTACGGTGGCCACCCCGCACCGCTGTATGACGGCCTGTCGATCGACATCCGCGCTGGCGAGCGCGTGGGACTTGTCGGCCGCTCCGGCTCTGGCAAGACGACCTTCGTCAAGCTGGTGCAGCGGCTCTACGACGTTTCTGATGGCCGCGTGCTGATCGACGGGCAGGATATCGCGAAGGCGACGCAGCAATCGCTGCGCAGTCAGATCGCGATCGTGCAGCAGGAGCCGATCCTGTTCCACCGCTCGCTTGCCGAGAACATCGCCTATGGCCGGCCCGGCGCCAGCCTGGAAGCGATCGAGCATGCAGCGCGGCTGGCGAATGCGCACGACTTCATCCTGCGCCTGCCCAGGGGTTATGGCACCCTGGTTGGCGAGCGCGGCGTAAAGCTGTCGGGCGGTGAGCGGCAGCGCGTCGCGCTGGCGCGTGCATTCCTCGCGGATGCACCGGTGCTGATCCTGGACGAGGCGACCTCGAGCCTGGACTCGGAATCGGAGGCGCTGATCCAGCAGGCAATGGAGCGGCTGATGAAGGGCCGCACCTCGATCGTGATCGCACACCGCCTGTCGACGGTGCGCAGCCTGGATCGCATCCTGGTGTTCGACCGCGGCGAGATCGTCGAGCAGGGTACCCATAAGGCGCTGACGGCGCGGCCAGGTGGCCTCTATCGCGGCCTGTTCGAACGTCAGGTGATCGAGTTCAGGCGCGACGTCGCAGCGGAGTGAGGACAGGAGGCGTGGCCGAGGAATGAACGCTCCGAAGCCACGCCGGAAATGGAAATTAACATGAAAGACCTGACACGCGGCTCCATCGTAAGCCACATCCTGACGATGGCCCCTCCGATCGTGGTTGGCATGATCACGATCATGATCTGCCAACTCGTCGATCTCTATTTTGTTTCGGGACTGGGCGAGGCCGCCATCGCGGGCGTGGCCGCGGCCGGCAATGCCAGCTTCCTCGTCAATGCGCTGATGCAGGTGCTCGGCGTCGGCACGGTCGCGCTGATCGCGCATGCCGTGGGTCGCAAAGACCGGGATGACGCCAACCTGATCTTCAACCAGTCGGTCGCCCTGGCGTTGCTGTTCGGACTGCTGACGCTCGTCGCCGGTGCCGTGCTGGCGCGTCCCTATATGCGCGGGATCGCTGCCGACGCGGCCACGATCGAAGCGGGCACCACCTATCTCCTCTGGTTCATGCCGGCACTGGCGCTGCAATTCGCCATCCAGGTGATGGCGTCGGCGCTGCGCGCGACCGGCGTCGTGCGGCCGACCATGCTGGTGCAGGCGCTCGCCCTGATCGTCAACATCGTGCTGGCGCCGGTGCTGATCTCGGGCTGGGGCACCGGCCGCGCTTTCGGGGTTGCCGGCGCTGGCCTCGCAAGCACGATCGGCGTCCTGGCCGGCGCGCTGATGCTCTATGTCTATTTCCACAGACTGGAGCGCTATGTCGCCTTCGACCCAGCGCAATGGCGTCCGCAATTCCATCATTGGAAGCGGATTCTCAATGTCGGCCTGCCGGCCGGCGGCGAGTTCGCGATGATGTTCATCTTCATGGCGGTGGTCTATTACGTCCTGCGCGATTTCGGCGCGCCGGCGCAGGCGGGATTCGGGATCGGGCAGCGGGTGCTCGGCCTGATCCAGATGCCGGGGCTTGCGGTTGCGCTCGCGGCCGGGCCGATCGCCGGCCAGAATGTCGGCGCCGGAAACGGTGCGCGCGTGCGGGAAACCTTCGTCAAGGCGGTGCTGATCGTCACCGTCGTGATGATCGGCTTCATGATCCTTGCGCAATCGAAGCCACAGTGGTTGCTCGCCGGATTCTCGAACGACCGCGAGACCATGAGGATTGCCTTCCTGTTCCTGCGGATCATCTCGTTCAACATGGTGGCGCAGGGCGTGATCTTCACCTGCTCGAGCATGTTCCAGGGCCTCGGCAACACCAAGCCGGTGCTGCTGAGCTCGATGACACGCGTGCTCACCTACTCGCTGCCGGCGATCTGGCTGTCGACGCGACCGGGCTTTCGGATCGAGCAGGTCTGGTACCTCTCGATCGCGGCGACGACGTTGCAAGCCGCCTTGAGCCTGTGGCTCTTGCGCCGCGAGTTCAAGAAGCGCCTGCCTCCCTCGGAGGCTGGTCCTGTGCGCGATGGGGTGGAGATCGCGGCCATCGGCACGACCGCGGCCGAATAGGCTCCTTCTGGTTATCCCGCAACCACGGCTCCGGCTGACTTGCCGGCGCCGTGGGGGCAGCGCTAGTGCGCACCAAAGCTGTTCCAGACGAGGCCGACACCCGACAGGAACAACAGGCCAAGCACGACGTCGCCGAAATGCTTGTCGCTGAGCGCGTGGTAGACGCGGGCACCACACCAGGCGCCGACCAGCGTGCCCGGAAACGCGATCAGCGCAAGCCAGACCACCTGCGTCGCGACCAGGCCTGATGCCGTCTGCAACACCAGCGCGGCTGCCAGCACCGTGAAATTGAAGAGCTGGAAGATGCCGCGCCGCTCATGCTTGTTCCAGCCGCGGATGTTGGCCCAGAGGATCGGCAGCGGCCCCGACAATCCGGCAAGGCCGCCCAAAATGCCGCCGGCGAAACCGATCGCGCCATCGGCGATCCTGCCGCCGAACTTGAAGGCGAGGGGCCGCTTGTTGAGGTAGAGCGCGGTCGGAAAGATCAGCAGCAAGACGCCGATGCTGAGCTTGAAGACTTTTGGATCGGCCTGGGCGACCATCATGGTCCCCAGCGGGACGCCGGCCAGCCCGCCGATCAGGAACGGCCAGACCAGTGAGAGGTCAAAGCTCTTCCACATCGAGGGCAGCGTCGAGGCCTGCGCGATGACTGAACAGATCAGCACCAGCGGTACCGCGAGCGACGGCGGCAAGACATAGAGCCAGATGCCGAGCGCCATCAGCGCGGTGCCGAAACCGGCCAGCCCGGAGACGAAGCCGCCGGCCAATGCGCCGAAAAGCAACAGCGCGTAGTTGAACGTGTCCACCACTTGTGTCCTTGTTGTTGTTTGCGGTGTACTAGAGCATGATCCGGAAAAGTGTGAAGCGGTTTTCCGAAAAGATCATGCTCAAACAACAACCTAAAGCGCGATGATGATTCATCTCGATCTCTTCGCGCTTTAGACGATCTGCCGGGCGTCGACCGGCCTGTGCAGCGCATTGAGGAGAATCTGCAACGCCTGGCCGAGCTCAGCGCGATTACGTGCGGCGCCGAGCGATAGTCGTGCCGCATGCGGCGGATGATCGCCGACCACGAAGGCGTCACTCGCGATGACGGCAAGCCCGTTGCGCAGCAGTTGCGCCGATATCTCCGTCCGGCTCCGGCCCTCCGGCAGCCGCAGCCAGAGATGATGCGCGGCAGGTTTGGCAAGGAACTGAAAACCTTTCAGCGCGCGCTGTGCGAGCTGCTGGCGGCCGATCGCTTCGTTGCGGATCGCGGTGATGATGCGGTCCGCAACCCCGGTCTCGAGCCAATGGGTGACGAGCGCGACCATCAGCGGCGCAGGCATCTGCACGGCTGCCTGAAGATAGCTGCGCATCTCTTGCTGCGCGGCGGCGTCGGGCGTCACCAGATAGGCCACGCGCAGCGCCGGCGCGATGCATTTGGAGAGTGTGGTCGCAAGATAAGTCCGCTCCGGAATGAGATTGGCGATCGGCGAAGCCGAGCGGTCGAGCAGGCCATAGGCATCGTCCTCGATCAGCGTCGTGTCGGCGTCGCGGACGATTTTTGCGATTGCGCTCCGCCGCTCGGCCGACAACGTCGCCGTCGTCGGATTGTGCAGCGTCGGAATGAGATAGACCGCCTTCGGCTTGTTTTCCCGGCACGCCCTGGCCAGTGCTTCAGGCAGGATGCCGCCTTCATCCATCGCAACGCCGACCAGTTTGACGCCGAGCCGTGCGGCGACCGCCTTGATGCCGGGAAAGGTGAGGGCTTCCGTCAACACGACGTCGCCGGGCCCGGCGAGATAGGCGATGACGTTGAACAGGATCGTCTGCGTGCCGGGAAAGATCACGAGCCGGTCAGGGCGGACATGGGGAACGCGCGTGCGTATCCACTTCGCCGCGACATCGAGCTCGTGCGGGCTGCCGCCCGGTGGCTGATAGTTGAGAAATGCTGTCAGGCCGGATTGCTGGCGCATTGCCTCGAGCCCGGCAAGGATCCGCTCGTCGAGTTGCGCCTCCAGCGGATGCGGCGGCACATTCATCGACAGATCGATCGTGACCGGGTGGGGCAGGTCGACCGTTCGTCGCGCGCTGGTCTCCGAGACAAACGAGCCCTGTCCGACCCGTGCCTCGAGAATCCCGCGGCGTCGCGCCTCCGTATAGGCGCGCGTCACCGTCGTCAGATCAATGCCGAGCGACTTGGCCAGCGCGCGCTGCGTCGGCAATTGCTGGCCGCGCACCAGCCTTCCGGCGGCGATGTCGGCCTCCATGGCTTCGACGATGCGCTGGTAGCGCGGGCCGCTGAGCTCCGCGATTGTAGGGACCCAATCCATGCAAATCCGGCCGTTTTCTTTGAATGTATGGATGCAAGATACTATTGTATGGATCGTTGGAAAGAAAGAGGTGTGGTCATGGCGACCGGTTCAGTCTCTCTGGCGAAGGCGATGTGGCGCGGGTTTTCCGGCAGGTGTCCGCATTGCGGCGAAGGCCATTTGTTCAAGCGCTTCCTGAAAGTGGCGGACAGCTGCGACGTCTGCGGCGAGGAGCTCTTTCACCACCGCGCCGACGATCTTCCCGCCTATCTCGTCATCGTCGTGGTCGGCCATCTCGTGGTGCCGGCGATCCTCGCTATCGAGACGGCTTATGCGCCGCCGGTCTGGTTGCAATTGGCAGTGTGGCTGCCGGTGACGCTGTTTGCTTCACTCGCCTTGTTGCAGCCGACCAAGGGCGCCATTGTCGGACTGCAATGGCAGGTCGGCATGCACGGCTTCGAGGAGAGCAAACATCGGCGCGAAGCCGGCCAGCTCGCGCCGGTGCTCGTCAAGACCAAGTCCGCAGTGCGAGCTGCCTAAGGGGGCGCGACGTTTACATCGCGCGGTCGGCCGCTACACTCCATCGTAGCCGAGAAGAAACGATGGAAATGTCGATGATCGAACGCTCGCCCAAAACCTTCCTGCTCTGTCACGGCGCCTGGTCGGGAGGGTGGGCGTGGAAGAAGATGCATCCGCTGATGGCGCAGGCTGGCCACTGCCTGGTGGCGCCAACCTACACCGGCCTCGGCGAGCGGTCGCATCTTGCAAATCCTTCGATCGACCTGGAGACACATATCCAGGATATCCTCAACGTCATCAGGTTCGACGATCTCAGCGACATCGTGCTGCTCGGCCATAGCTATGGCGGCATGGTTGCAACCGGCGTTGCCGACCGCGCCAGCGACCGGGTCGCGCAGTTGATCTATCTGGATGCCTTCGTGCCGCGCGACGGTCAGTCGCTGTTCGATCTCAACGAACAGGGGCGCGAGCCGATGCGTAAAGCTGCTGCCGCAGGCGATGGCTATCGCATCCCGCCTAACCCACCGCCGCCGGATACTCCGCAAGCCGATCTCGACTGGCTCAATGCGCACCGTGTCAACATGCCGGTCAAATGCTTCGGGACGAAGCTGAAGCTCGAACACGGCGAGCCGGCGATGCCCCGCAGCTACATCTACTGCACGCGCGTTCCACCGGGTGACGTGTTCGGGCAGTTCGCCAGGCGCACGAAGGGCGAGGCGGGCTGGCGGTATTTCGAGCTCGACGCCAGCCACGCGCCGAATGTCACGGCGCCGGAGACGTTGATGGCGGTGCTTGAGAAGATCGTGGTGTAGCCCTTCTCCGTCATTCCGGGGCGCGACGAAGTCGCGAGCCCGGTATCCATCATTCCACGAACACTGCGGCCCGATGGATTCCGGGTTCTCGCTTCGCGAGCCCCGGAATGACGGCGTCAGAAATGGTGAGGGGCCCGGCGCGTTGGCGCCGAACCCCTCGTTGCTTCCTTAGCAAGATGCGTTTTCTTCACGCGAACCGGAAAACCACTTCGCTCGAAAACGCTTTAGAACATCAGCCGGCCTGTAAGCCGGGTTCTGTAGGGCACCGCCTGCTTGCGCAGGCGATACGTGACGGCCATTCCTCTGGGACAATGTTTGCACATTGCCTCGAGCAACCTACCCGGACGGCGGGCCTGACATCGCCCCGCGGCGTTATCGCTTGCGCGAACAGCCCGCTTAAGCCGTCCCTATTCGGTTTTGCTCCCGGTGGGGTTTGCCATGCCGGCTCCGTTGCCGGAACCGCGGTGCGCTCTTACCGCACCTTTTCACCCTTGCCCCGCGAAGCCCGAAGGCAAGCGGGGCGGTTCGTTCTCTGTGGCACTTTCCCTAGGGTTGCCCCCGCCGGACGTTATCCGGCACCGCATGTCAAGGGAGCCCGGACTTTCCTCCCCGGCGGCCTTTCGGCACTTGCAGGGGCGGCCGTCCGGCCGACTGACGGCTTACGCAATGGGCATTTATGACGGTTTCGTCAAGGCGATATCGTTCCGCACGACATGCGAAAATAATTTATCCTGAAGATGTCGTTTGATGTGTGCCCGTTCGACTGGATGTCGGCGATCCAGCCGAGCAACAGGAGTGAGCGATGCAGTATCTGCTGCTGATTTATCGGAACGAAGCTGAACTGGGCAAGATGACGCCCGAGGACCGACAGAAGATGTCGGCGGAGTATGGTGTTTACACGCAATCGATCATCCAGAGCGGCAATTTCAAGGCCGGCGACGGGCTGCAGCCGACCACGACAGCCACGACCGTGCGCGTGCGCGATGGCAAGATCCTGACGACCGACGGTCCCTTCGCGGAGACACGCGAGCAGCTTGGCGGCTACTATCTCGTCGAGGCCAAGGACCTCGACGCCGCGATCGGGATGGCGGCGAGGATTCCCGGCGCCAAGAACGGATCGATCGAGGTCAGGCCGATCATGATCTACAAGTGATCTCGTCCACCGACATCGACAAGATCTTTCGCGACGAGGCGGGGCGGGCGCTGGCCACGCTGATCCGCCTCGTCGGTGATTTCGATCTCGCCGAAGATGTACTCCAGGACGCCTTTGCGGCTGCACTGGAGCGGTGGTCGACATTTGAGCTTCCCGACAACCCGCGCGCCTGGCTCGTCAATGTCGGGCGCAACAAGGCGATCGACCGCATTCGCCGCCAGGTTGCGTTTCGCGGCAAGCAGCAGGCGCTCGTGCATGAGCTTGCGTTGAATGCCCAGGCGCCCGATGAGCCGGCGACGATGCTCGACGACGATATGCTGCGGCTGATCTTCACCTGCTGTCATCCTGCTTTCGCGCCCGAAGTCCAGGTCGCGCTGACGCTGCGTACGGTGTGCGGGCTCACCACGGCACAGGTCGCGCGTGCCTTTCTCGTCAGCGAGGAGGCGATGGGGCAGCGTCTCGTCCGTGCCAAGCAGAAGATCAGGCTCGCCGGCATTCCCTATGAGGTGCCGGAGCGCGACGCGCTGGAGCCACGGCTGCGCGGCGTTCTTGCCGTCATCTATCTCGTCTTCACCGAAGGCTATGTCGCGACGTCAGGTGCAGACCTGATGCGGCCCGATCTCGCGATCGAGGCGATCCGGCTTGGCCGCCTGCTCGATCGTTTGATACCAGAGCGCGGCGAGATCAAGGGGCTGCTGTCACTGATGTTGCTGCACGATGCGCGCCGCGCCGGGCGCGAGACGTCGGCCGGCGACATCGTGCTGCTGGAAGAGCAGGACCGCACGCTGTGGGATCGTGCGCAGATCGAGCAAGGCTTGTGTCTGGTCGACGACGCGCTGCGCTTGCCCGGCCGACCGCAGCCCTACGCCGTGCAGGCCGCGATTGCCGCGCTCCATGCGCGGGCGCCGAGTTATGAGGAGACTGACTGGCCGCAGATCGCCGGACTCTACGAAGTGCTGCTGCGGATCAATCCCTCGCCCGTGATCGAGCTCAATCATGCTGCGGCCGTGTCCATGGTCGATGGCCCCGCCCGCGCGCTCGATCTCGTCGACGCGATCGCGGCGCGCGGCGGGCTCGACGGCTATGAGCTGTTGCCCGCTGTGCGCGCTGATTTGTTGCGACGGCTTGGCCGGAAGGAAGAGGCGCGAGAGGCATATGTCGCGGCGACCGAGGCGACGCAACTCGAGCCGCTGCGGAGGCTGTATGCGCGAAGGATGAGGGAGATTGGGTAGTCAGTTCCTCATACTGAGGAGGGCGGAACGCGCGTCTCGAAGGATGAAGGCCCCGCTGGGGGCCTCGCCCTTCGAGACGCGCGCGAAGAGCGCGCTCCTCAGGGTGAGGGTCTATTCAGTTGCCCTGCTTGGAATGACGGAGGTTGTGGCCTGTGCCGTCACTTCGCTGCGACGGTCGTGCCATCGGTCGGCAAGCTCGCGAGCAGCGCCTGCAAGGTCGACAGCGTCGAGTGATCGGCGACGCCATCCAGCCGCGCCGGGCGGAAATGGCGCTGGAAGGCAGTGATGACCTCCATTGTCGTCGCATCGTACTTGCCGGTGAGCGGGACGCCGTAACCATATTTGGCGAGCGCCTGCTGCAGGCTCAACACCTCATCGCTGATGGTGCCGAGCATCAGGCTTTCGCCGCGAACGATCGGCGCCGGCGTCACCCAGTGGCCGACGCCGGAATTGGCCAGCGAGTGCCACGGGAATTTCTCGCCGGGATCCTTCTTGCGCGCGGGCGCGACGTCGGAATGTCCGAGCACCCGATGCGGCGCCACCTTGCGGCGGAGCATGATGCCGCGGCACAGCGCGATCACGGCGGCGATCTGGCGCAGCGGAAACTCGGGATAGCCCCAATCATGGCCCCGATTGACGATCTCGATACCGATCGAACAGGAATTGATGTCGTCCTCGCCCGCCCATGATGAGACGCCGGCGTGCCAGGCGCGCTTGCTCTCCGGCACGCATTGCACGATGCGGCCGTCCTCCAGCACGACATAGTGAGCCGAGACCTCGGTGCCCGCCGTGCACAGCCGCGCCAGCGCGCCCTCGACATCGGGCATGCCGGTGTAGTGCAGCAGGATCATGTCCGGCTGACGGCCCTTGTTGCGCTCGCCATAGTTCGGCGAAGGGATGATGTCGGAGACGATGGAGGAATCGGGGTCGAACGTCCGCATGCTCGCTGCGGCCTTGGGAACCGGGAGCGCACGTTGACGCTTCGAATCAGATCCTGGTGACGCGGACGAACCGGACGACATCATAAGGCTCAATCGGATGGGAGGAGCGGGCCCTTCACCCCCTTCACTTTACTATTCCTTTACCCTTGCGGCCGCGCAATCGCCGGCATCGGTTAACGCGCGCATTTTGCAGAAAGTGTGTGGATGACGCATCACCACGGATTTTACCTTTTTGACTTGTAATCGAACCATCAACGCTTTCTTAACGCTAAGGGCCGTTACTGAGAGATGAAGAGCCGACCCGCGTCCGGAGGCGGCCAACGCGTTTTTTGCTCGAAATCCCATGGCTGCCCGACAAATTCCATGCGGAAAACAGGGTTTGCGGCCTGGGACCGCCGGGCTTGGCGAACGCGCCGTACAGGGGTTGAGCCGTGGAACCGCCGCCAAGCGGAATAATTCGAGACGTGATGGGTGCGTTAACCATCGTTCTCGTCCGCGCCGCTTGCGAGCCGGGCGCATGAGCTCGGCTGCCCACATTCCCGTTCTCGGTCGCGAGGCGTTCGAGCATCTCGCGCCGCGCGAGGGCGGCGTCTATGTCGATGCGACTTTCGGTGGCGGCGGTTACAGCCGCGCCATCCTCGATGTGCCGGGAACCCGTGTCATCGGCATCGACCGCGATCGCACGGCGATCGCCGGTGGCTTTGATCTGGTCGACCGCTCTGGTGGCCGCCTGACGCTTGTCGAAGACCGCTTCTCGAATCTCGCCGAGGTCTGCGCCGCTCAAGGCGTTGACGTCGTCGACGGTGTCGTCATGGACGTCGGCGTCTCCTCGATGCAGCTCGACCAGGCCGGCCGCGGCTTCTCGTTCCGGCTCGACGGTCCGCTCGACATGCGGATGGGGCAGGCGGGACCGACCGCTGCCGACGTCGTCGCAAAAGCGTCCGAGAGCGATCTCGCCGACATCATCTATCTCTTCGGCGAGGAGCGGCATTCGCGCAAAGTCGCGCGCGCGATCGTCACGGCGCGTGAGGAAGCACCGATCACCACCACGCGCGCGCTCGCCGATCTCGTCGCAAGAGTCGTGCGCTCGAAACCGGGCGATATCCATCCGGCGACGCGGACGTTCCAGGGATTGCGCATCTTCGTCAATGAAGAGCTCGAAGAGCTTCAGACGGCGCTTGGAGCGGCCGAGCGCGTGCTGAGGCCTGGCGGGCGGCTGGTCGTGGTGTCCTTCCATTCGCTGGAAGACCGCATCGTCAAGAATTTCCTCGGCGAACGCGCCAAGACCGGCGGCGGCTCCCGGCATCTGCCTGAGGTCGCGCAGGTCCCACCGAGCTTCCAGCTTCTGACGCGACGTCCGGTCGTTGCGGGCGAGGCGGAGGTCGCGCACAATCCGCGCGCGCGTTCCGCCAAGCTGCGCGCCGCCGAGCGGACCGCGGCTGGCGCGCATGCCGAGGACGAGTCGTCGTCCTGGCCGAGCCTTTCCGACGTCATGAGGGGTGGCTAGCGCATGCGCATCATTCACCTCTTCGTCATCGGCGCGCTGATCTTCGCCGCGGCCTATGTCTACCGGATCAAGATGGAATCCACCGCTCGCACAGAGCGGGTGCTGCGCCTGCATGCGGATATCCGCGAACAGCGCGATGCCATCGCCGCGCTGCGCTCCGAATGGGCCAAGCTCGATGCGCCGCTGCGGCTGCAAGGACTTGCCGAGCGGCATCTGCCGCTCAAGCCCGTCAACGGCACGCAATACGACTCGCTGAAGAATCTGCCCGATCGTCCGCCGCGGCTGGTCAAGCCGGGCGAGCCCGATCCGATCGGCGCCATGATCAACACCATCGAAGCCGCGACCGATGCCGACACGGTCACGGGATCGGTGCCGCATCCGGAGGACAAGCAATGAGCGCTGCCACTCCGGGCAAACCCGCAAAGCCAGAACCCTGGCGTCAGCGGTTGATCCGCAGCCTGCTCTA
>NZ_JBANBJ010000036.1:0-84788 GCF_059803515.1 Bradyrhizobium sp. UFLA05-125
GTGCATGGCGTGATCGGCGCGTTCTACTTCTATGCCGACGGATCGGATGACGATCCCGCGTTCGGCTTCTGCGACATCGAGTTGTCGGTTCAACGGATTGCCCAGGGGACTGTGCGGGTCGAGCTGTACTGCATTGCGGATGGCTATCAGAGCACCCGTGGTGTCGGTGCGGATCACCCGCTGAAGATCGCGGTTCGCGCGGGGGACACAGTGCTTGGAATCGCCGATTGGCATTTCGCCGACGTGATTTGCGGCCACGCCGATCCTATGCATTTCTCCACCGACCTCGCGATCGACGATGCCATGTTCGATCGCATCGATCGGGTCGAGCTACAAAAGACCGCCGGCCAATCGCGGCCGTGCGAATAGTTGTGTGGTGAGGGAGCGTCCAGAAACCGGATGTCCTGCTTGTAAACAAATGTTCTCAGATATCGTAAAGTAGAGTACGATTGGAACAAAGCAGGACTTCGATCCGCGACGGAGCTCCGGCGCTTACCTCAACCGCCTCGCAAGTCAGGAGAATTCATGCGGTTTCGCATCGCAACCGTGCTCTGGCTCGCAATGGTCTTGAACTGCGCGACGGGCTGGGAGCAGGCATCGGCGGAGCCTTACCCGTCGCGCAGGATCAACCTCATCGTGCCGTTCCCGGCCGGCAGCGCAACCGACGGAGTGACACGGCACCTTGCGGAGAGCATTCGCATCCAGACCGGCGCGACGGTGCTGATCGAGAACAAGCCTGGTGCCGATGGCAATCTCGCCGCACTGGCCGTTCTCAAAGCCGATGCCGATGGCTACACGGTCTTTGTCACGACGAACTCGACGCAGGCGGCCAACGTCAATCTGTTCAGTGCCATGCCTTACAATCCGAAGGCGGATTTTGCACCTGTGGCGGGCATCATGACCATTCCGATGATGCTGAGCGTCAAGCCCGACTTTCCCGCGAAGGACGTCAAGGAGTTCATTGCTCTCGCCAAATCACGCCCGAAGCCGGTGTCGTTCGGAAGCGGTAACACGTCGAGCCGCGGTGCTGCAGAACTGTTTCGCTTCCGGGCTGGACTCGAGATGCAGCACGTGCCTTATCGCGGCATGCCGCAGGCGCTGACCGATGTGCTCGGCGGCGAAATCGACTGCGTCTTCGCCGATCCAGCCAGTGCGCAGGGCTTGATTCAGGACGGCCGGCTGCGGGTTCTTGCAGTGACGAGCAGCGAACGGCTCAAAGGACTGCCCGATGTTCCAACACTCGCCGAGGCTGGCTTGCCGAAAGCCGAGCTGACCGCTTGGGTTGGCGTTTTCGTGCGTGCGGGAACGCCGCCCGATATCGTCGCGAAGCTTAGTCAGCTCGTCTTGACCTTCGTCGGCAGCAAGGAGACGGATGCCTATCTGCAATCCGTCGGGGCCAAACCGTTCCCGGTGGGCCCCGATGAGCTTGGGTCGTTCGAGGATGACGACACGCGTCGTTGGGCCGAAATTGTCGAGATCGCAAAGATCGAGAAGAAGTAGATCATGGGCGCAGCGTGATCGCACCGCGGTCGAGCACGACGACATCCCGTTCAAGCGCCCGTGCGCGGAAGCGAATTTGATGACCCGCCGCGAAAAACTCGGTTCGGATGGTCTCGCCTGGAAAAACCGGCTTACTGAAACGGGCGGACAGCGATCCCAGACGCTCCGGCATATCGCCAGCATAGCTCGCGAGCGCGGCTCGTGTCGCAATTCCGAGTGTGCACAACCCGTGCAGGATCGGCCTTTCAAAGCCAGCCTTGGCGGCGGCTGCCGGATCTGCATGGATCGGATTGTAGTCGCCGCTCAACCGGTAGATCAACGCGCTTTGCGGCAACGTCTTGATTTCGTAGGTCTGCGATGGAGTGCCTTCCGACAAAGGGGCTGCCTCCGGCGGGACGATGCCGAAACTGCCGCAACTGCCGTCGCCACGCAGGAACAGCACGCTGCGGACCGTAGCCAGCTTGGCGTTCGCGTCGCTCAGCGTTTTGACGAGATGCAGAATGGCGCCTTTCCCTGGCCCTTTATCGACCACCGCAGAAATCTCGTAGCGTGCCGTGACCGTGCCCTCTGCCGGAATCGGATTATGGATCTTGAAGCTCTGTTCGCCGTGCAGCAATCGCACCCAGTCAATACCGAGCTCGGGTCGTTTCGCCCAGAAACCTGGATGGGCAAGGACACAGCAGATGGAGGGGACTGCGCGAAGGCCAGCCTCATAGACAAAGCTGAGCTGTGATGGGTCTAGCGGATCGGATCCGTAGCCGAGGCCAAGCGCATAGAGCATCGTGTCGCGCCGGGTGTACGTTTGCGAGACCGGCTCAAAACGCAAGTTTTGTACAGCTTCGAGGTTCAAGGTGTCCTCCCTGCGCTAAGCCCTCGATGTCCAAGACGGCCGGTGGCCGTTCATGATCGCACCGTAGCTGTTGCAATCGTGCTCTATCATATAGTACACAAGTGTACTAAATAATAGCTGGCCGGCGCAAGGACCGGGTGGCGGGGAGTTGCGCCGTGATTTCGTGCGTTGGATGGCCGAGCCGTTGGACCAATACCGAGGAATTGCCGCGGCTGAGGGTGGGCCGGCGAGCCGGTCCCGGCATCGCAGGAGCCGTCGCAGGGGTGCTGGTCAGTCTGCTTGCCGGTCAGGTGATCGCCGGCGAAAAGAAATATGGTCCGGGCGTCAGCGATACCGAGATCAGGATCGGCAACACCTCGCCCTATAGCGGCCCGGCGTCCGCCTTCAGCATGGTTGCCAAGACGGAAGAGGCCTATTTCCGCAAGGTCAATGCAGAAGGCGGCGTCAACGGCCGACGCATCGTGTTCCTCTCCTATGACGATGCCTATTCTCCGCCCAAGACCGTCGAGCAGACGAGGCGCCTGGTCGAGAGTGAGGAAGTCCTGCTCGTCTTCAATGCGCTCGGTACCGCCTCGAATTCAGCCGTCCAGAAGTATCTGAACGCCAAGAAAGTGCCGCAGCTCTTCGTATCGAGCGGCGCTGCCAAATGGAATGATCCGAAGAACTTTCCTTGGACGATGGGATTCACCCCAAGCTATGAGACCGAGGGCTATATTTACGCGAAATACGTTCTGCGCGAGCGCCCGGCTGCGAAGGTTGCGATCTTCTTTCAGAACGATGACTTCGGAAAGGATTATTTGCGGGGGATCAAGCTCGGGCTCGGCGACAGTGCCGCGTCCATGATCGTTGCCGAGGAGGCGTTCGATGTGTCCGAACCGACCATCGACTCTCACCTCGTCAAGCTCAAGGCGACAGGTGCCGACGTGCTGTTCGACATCGCCACGCCAAAATTTGCAGCCCAGGCGATCAAGAAGGTCAGCGAGCTCGGCTGGAAACCGCTGCATCTTCTCAGCTATGTGTCGGCTTCGACCGGTAGCGTGGTCAAACCGGCTGGGTTTGAGAAGGCGCAAGGATTGATTTCGGCAGCTTACTTCAAGGACCCCAACGATCCGACCTGGAAAGACGATGCGGGCTTGAAGGAGCTCAACGGATTTCTTGACGGCTATTTTCCCGGCGCCGATCGCAGCGATACGCTGATCGTGAACGGTTACAACACCGCGCAAGCGCTCGTTTATCTCTTAAAACTATGCGGCGACGATCTCACGCGCGAGAGCATCATGCGGCATGCTTCCAATCTGAAGCAGGTCGAGCTCGGAATGCTGCTGCCGGGTATCCGGCTAAACACCTCGCCGGCCGATTTCGCACCGATCAAGCAATGGCAATTGATGCGGTTCGAGGGAACGAACTGGCGTCTGTTCGGCGATGTCATGAGCGGCGACGCGAAGAACTGAGGAAAGGGAGAACCTATGGGACAGCTTTGTGCCGGGCGGGTCGCGATCGTGACCGGAGGAGGCCGCGGGCTGGGGCGCGAATATGCCCTGATGCTGGCCGAGCAGGGGGCCAGGGTGGTGGTCAATGATCTCGGCGCCTCGGCAGCGGGCGAGGGAACTGATCTGTCGCCCGCCCAGGAGGTGGTCGACGCAATCACGCGCGCCGGCGGCGAGGCGATCGTCAATGGCAATGACGTCAGCGATTGGACCGGCGCCAAGGCGTTGATCGATGCCGCCATCGACAGGTTCGGGCGGCTCGACGTTCTCATCAACAATGCCGGCATCCTCCGCGACCGCATGATGGTCAACATGACCGAGGCGGAATGGGACGCCGTCATCAAGGTGCATCTGAAGGGCACCTTCGCGCCATCGCATCACGCCGCGCAATATTGGCGGCAGGAGAGCAAGAAGCGCGGCGCTCCGGTGAGCGCGCGCCTGATCAACACATCTTCGGCGTCAGGATTGTTCGGCAATGTCGGCCAGAGCAATTACGGGACGGCCAAAGCGGGCATCGCCGCCTTCACTGTCATCAGCGCCATGGAGCTTCGGCAATACGGCATCACGGTAAATGCGATTGCGCCGAGAGCGCAGACCCGCATGACCGAAGGCCTGAGAGAGCGTAGCGAGGAGGATATCAAGCGCCGCAATCCGCGCTGGGTCGCGCCGATCGTGGTCTGGCTTGCGAGCGAGCAGTCCGCCGACGTGACTGGCCGCGTGTTCGAGGCCGGCGACGGAATTCTCAAGGTTGCCGAAGGATGGCACGCAGGTCCCGGAATCGACCCGGTCGAGGATCCCAACGAACTCGGGCCTCAGGTGGCGGAATTGATGCAGAAGGCGCGGCCCAACGCAGACATCTGGGGCCGCGACATCGTTTCATGAACTTCAGGAACTCCTCCCGGAGCACCTCAGGCGGGTGGTCGGCCTCAAGCCGCTGCCCGCCGCTTTTTCCGGGTTTTGGACGGCGGCACGTCCTCCTCGTCTTCGCCACGCTCGGCCTCGGTGCCGTCCGACATCGCGAGCAGATTGTGCTTCATCGCGAGGAGCGCTTCTGCCGCGCCTTCGAGCTGCTTTCGATCGATCCCGCTGACGATTCTCTCGTTGAACTTGTCGGTTTCCTTCCGCAGCTTCTCGAGGAAGCCGCGCGCCTGCTTGGTGACATAGACGCGCTTGATGCGCCGGTCGACCGGATCGGCTTGGCGGATCACGAAGCCGGACGTTTCAAGGCGGTCAATCAGGGCGCCGACCGCCACCTTGCCGACGTCGAGCTCGTTGGCGAGCTGCACCTGCGGAAGACCGTCCTTGCGCGAGATGAATGCCAGCACCCACCACTGCGATCGGGTGATCCCGAGCGGTGCCAGCGCCCGGTCGAACATCATCCTCCTGAGCCGCGACACGTCGTGAATGAGATATCCAAGCCGGAGATCCCAATCGGGCTGATCAGCCATTGATGTTTCCCTGAAAAGTCGAGTCGGGTTCGAAAGTTCAACTAATACCATACACCAGCGTATTTTAAAGGAAAGGGAGCAGAACAGTGCAGAATCCGCTGTTTTCCTATCGGGCGATCGGATTTACAAAAGAAGTACGCTAGTGTATTAATTGTGCGTTGACTGGGTCCGGCCGGCCGCTGAAGCCGTCGCCCGCCGACCCGTTCGGCCACAGGAAGGGATCGCTCATGTTCGACACGGCCGTGCTTAGTGGCAAGCGCATTCTGGTGACCGGAGGGGGGACCGGGCTCGGCAAGGAGATGTCGGTGGGGTTCGCCGCGCACGGTGCTCATGTCTACATCTGCGGGCGCAGGAAAGAGGTCCTCGACGCGGCAGCCGAGGAAATCCGGACGCGGTCCGGGGGATGGGCGTCTGCGGTGCTCGCCAATGTCAGGGATCCCGACAGCATCGACGCGATGATGAACACTATTTGGACGGACGGTCCGCTGACGGGTCTCGTCAACAATGCCGGCGCCAACTTCCTGGCGCCGACCGAAACATTGTCGCCACGCGGATATGAGGCCGTGCGTTCAACGGTGATGGATGGTTCATTTTATACTTCGCTTGCTTGCGGCAAGCGCTGGATTGCAGCCGGCCTTCCTGGCGCGATCATCAGCAATCTCGTCACCTGGGTATGGACCGGATCGGCCTATGTGGTGCCGGCGGCGATGGCGAAGGCCGCCGTGCACGCCATGACGATGTCGCTCGCGGTCGAGTGGGGGCCAAAGAACATTCGCGTCAATGCGATTGCGCCCGGCCCGTTCCCGACCGAGGGGGCCTGGGACAAGCTCAATCCGTTGGCAGAGACAGGCGTCGGTGCCACCCAGGCCGACGAAGTTCCGCTGCGCCGCTTCGGTAAGATGGATGAGCTGCGCAATCTCCTGATCTTCCTGATGTCGGATGGCTGCAGCTACATCACGGGCGATACGATCAGCATCGATGGTGGCCACCACCTCGCGGCACCCAGTACGTTCGCAGGGCTTTCCAAGCTGTCCGCGACAGATTGGCAACGCGCGCGTGAGGCCATTCAGACCTCCGTGCAGAAGGAAAAGCAGGCGCGATCGATCTGATCCCGCGATCTGATCTTGTGATCTGATCCTGGCGCGATTTCAACGAAGAGGCTTCGATGGGACTGGCTGTACAGACGACGAGCTTCGCATGCACCATTGAGAACGGGCTTGCTCACATCGAATTGGACCAGCCGACGCGCGGAAATCCGATTGACGGGACGTTTTGTCGTGAGTTCGGCATCGGGATCGCGGAGCTCAGCGAGCGTGCTGACGTGCGGGCGGTGCTGCTTTCGGCGCGCGGACGCTTGTTCAGCGTCGGCGGCGATCTGATGTCGCTGGTCAGTCAAGGAGAGGCCTTGCCGGCAACGATCAAGGCCTGGACCGCCGATCTGCACGCTGCGATCGCAAGAATGGTCCGCATGCGGGCACCCGTCGTCGCGTCGGTGCAGGGCAATGTTGCCGGTGGAAGCGTATCGCTGATGGCCGCGGCGGATCTGGTGGTGATGGCGGAATCGGCCAAAATTTCCGCCGCCTTCTCCAAGATCGGCTTCAGCCCGGACAGCGGTTCGACGACGACGGTGACACGCCGGATCGGCCTTGCCCGCGCAAGACGGTTTTTCCTGCTCGGCGAGACGTTCGACGCCAAAACGGCCCTGTTGCTGGGGCTCGTCGATTTCGTCGTGCCTGACGACGCCGTGCAGACCGAGGCTCTCCGGATTGCGCGCGAACTCGCCGCCGGGCCGACCGAAGCGTTTGGTGCGATCAAGCGCCTGTTCTCGCAGACCAGCGATCGATCGTTCGAGAGTCAGCTTGAAGAGGAAGCCCAGACGCTCGCGGCGATCTCGCGAACTGCTGATGCGCGTGAGGGCGTCAAGGCCTTCACCGAGAAGCGGAAGCCGGTATTCGCTGGGAAATGAGCGCCGGCTTCGTCACGCGAAGCGACAATCTGGACCATTGGCACGGGATCGTACTCTGCCATAACGTACACACGTAAACGATATAATCCGACCGCGAAGCCGGAAGCACGAAACGCGCTGCAAGAGGGAGAAAAATCATCGTGGCCTCCGCCCTATCGGCAACTCATGCCGGCTTTCGCCAAGCCGGCTATTGGCTCGACAAGACCGTCGATCAGCTCCTGAGCGAAGCCGCTGCCAAGGCACCTGACAAGGTCGCCATCGTCGCTGACCGGGCGGATCGCGAGCAGGCGCGCCGCTTCACATACGGTGAATTGGTGAGACTTGCGGATCGTGCGGCGAGCTCGCTGTTGCGGCTTGGTGTCGGCCGCGGCGACGTCGTGACCGTGCAATTGCCGAACTGGTGGGAGTTCGTTGTCACTGCGTTCGCGTGCAGCAAGATCGGTGCGGTGATGAACCCGGTGATGCCGATCCTGAGGGAGCGCGAGCTTGGCTATATCCTCAACTTCTGCCAAGCCAAGGTCTTCATCGTTCCCAAGAGCTATCGCGGCTTCGACTACGCTGCGATGGCAGAGGGAATGCGCGCGGACCTGCCGCATCTCAAGCACGTGATCGTCGCGGACGGCGAGGGCGATGCGAGCTTCGACAGGATGCTGCTGTCGGCCGAGGCCGAGAAGTTGCCGCCGGGATTGCGCCCGGACGACATGGCCGTTCTGATGTTCACGTCAGGCACGACCGGCGAGCCCAAGGGCGTCATGCACACGTCGAACTCGCTGGTTGCCTGCTGCAAGGCGTTGAGCGGACGATTTGGGCTCGACTCTTCCGACGTGTTGCTTGTGGCGTCGCCGGTCGGGCATATGACAGGCTATGCGGCGATCGTGTTGCTTTCGGTCTATCTCGGCGGCACCATGATCCTTCAGGACGTCTGGGAGGCCAACCGCGGCGTCAATTTGATGGCCGGCGAAGGCGTGACTTATACTGCCGCCTCGACACCGTTCCTCAGTGATATCTGTGACGCGGTGAAGGCCGGGGCGCCACACCCAAAAAGTCTACGTTCATTCCTGTGCGGCGGCGCTCCGATTCCGTCGATGTTGATCGACCGCGCCGCAACAGAGCTTGGCCTCAAGGTGTGCTCACTCTGGGGCATGACTGAGGTCCTATCGGGTACGCTGACCGAGCCTGCGCGAGCGGCGGAGAAATCGGCTCACACGGATGGCAGGGCGCAGGACGGGATGGAGGTCAGGATCGTTGATACCGATGGGCAGCCCGCGCCGACGGGAGAGTCGGGACGGCTGCTGGTTCGCGGCGCCCAGATGTTCAAGGGCTACTACAAACAGCCGGAGCTCCCGACGTTCGATGGCGATGGCTGGTTCGATTCCGGCGACCTCGCCTACATGGACAAGGACGGGTACATCCGCATCTCGGGCCGGATGAAGGACATCCTGATCCGGGGCGGGGAGAATGTGCCGGTCGTCGAAATCGAGAACCTGCTCTACAAGCATCCCGCCGTCGCGGCCGTTGCCGTGGTCGGCTTTCCAGATGCGCGGCTTGGAGAGCGGGGCTGTGCGTTCATCGTTCCCCGCACCGGAGATACGATCGATCTGGCCGCGGTACAGGCCTATCTCGGCGCGGCCAAGATGGCCAAGCAGTTCTGGCCCGAGCGTGTCGAGCTTGTGGCCGAGCTCCCGCGGACCGCCAGCGGCAAGATCCAGAAGTTCAGGCTACGCGAGCTCGCAACGGCGTTCGAGAACGGAACGTAGGTTACTCGTCGGAATAGCTTGGATCCCGTCGCTCGCGAAACGCAGCGACGGCTTCCGTGTGATCGTGGGTTTCCAGCAGGATGACCTGCTGCCGGTCCTCCATCATCAAGGCCGCATCAAGGCTCGGTGCATCGATCAGCGTGTTGAGGGCCTGCTTGGTCATTCGCAGGCCCATGGGGGACACCCGCAGCATCTCTTCTGCGAACGCCAGGCCCTTTGCCAGCAACTCCTCGAGCGGTGCGATGTCGCTGACGAGCCCTATGGCTTTCGCGCGCTCGGCCTTGAGAAACCGCCCCGTCAGCAGGAGCTCGGAGGTAACGGAGAGGCCGACGAGGCGCGGCAGAAGGTAGCCTGAGCCCATGTCACAGCCGCCGACGCCGATGCGGATATAGGCCGCGTTCATCCGCGCGTCGGGCGCTGCAAACCGGACATCGCAGGCGAGCAGGAACGAGAAGCCTGCACCGCACGCCGCGCCATGGACCAGCCCGATGATCGGCTGCGGACATGATCGCATCAATCGGATCACGCCGGAATAGTTCTGCTGCATCTTGAGCTGGCGCTGCGGTCGCCCCTTGCCGGGCGCGGCAAACGCGTCCGATCCAAGTTCGGCCCCTGCGGAGAACTGGGTCCCATTGCCGCGCAAGATCACGACCCGCGTCGCCGGCCGGTCGTGCAGGTTCGAAAAATACGCGGTGAGGTCTGCAATCATGTCCGGCGAGACAGCGTTGAGCTGGTCGGGACGGTTCAATGTCAGGATATCGATTGCGCCGCGGGTCTCGACGGTGATGGTGTTCGGCTCGGCCACGGATGCGCTCCCCTCGGTTCATTTGTCCTTGATCGCATATAGTAATAAAGTGTACGATCTTGTGGCGCAATGCTTGTTGCGGCCCTGCGAGCAATCCGGCCGGCCGCAGCGGCAACAAGACGACAGGGAGCCAGAAGATGCCATATCAGTCCGTGTTCAGGCCGGATCTGTTCAAGGGCCAGACGATCATCGTGACCGGTGGCGGCAGCGGGATTGGGCGCTGCACGGCTCACGAGCTGGCCGCGCTTGGCGCGAACGTCGCCATCGTCGGCAGGACGATCGAGAAACTGACCGAGGTTCAGCGTGAGATCGAGGAGGATGGTGGACAGGCGATGAGCCATGCCTGCGACATCCGCGATGATGCGATGGTGATTGGTGCAATCGAGGCAGTGCTCGCGAAATTCGGCCGGATCGACGGACTGGTCAACAATGCGGGCGGGCAATTTCGCGCGCCGTTGAAGGCGATCTCGACCAAAGGGTTCGATGCCGTTGTGCGCAACAACCTGACCGGCGGCTTCATCTTCATGCGAGAAGTCTACAATCGCTGGATGGAGGCCAATGGTGGGTCGATCGTCAATATCATCGCCGACATCTGGCACGGCTGGCCCGAGTTCGGCCATTCCGCCGCGGCCCGTGGCGGCATGCTGACCCTGACCGAGACCGCCGCCTGCGAATGGTCGGCATCAGGCGTCCGCGTCAATGCAGTCGCTCCCGGCGGTATCGTGTCGAGCGGATTCGATACCTACACACCCGAGATGCAAAAGAAGCTCTACGACTTCACCGAGCGCGTTCCCTTGCAGCGCTTTGGAACGGAAGCGGAGATTTCCGCCGCGATCACTTACCTGCTTTCGCCGGCGGCCGCTTACATCACCGGCTCATGTCTCCGTGTCGACGGCGGCACGCCGAATGCGCGTACGACCTGGAAGCTGGAGCCGCACAATCGCAGCGCGCCGTTCGAAGGCTTCCACCGCGTGAAGCTGCCTGAGGTGATGAAGCGCAAGGCGAGCGCCTAGCGAACTCCTTTAATCCACCGCGATGATCAGCTTGCCGCGGTTGTCGCCGCGGTAAAGCCGAGTAATTGCGCCGGGCGCGTGTTCGAGTCCCGGCAGCACTTCCTCGTCATGCACGATCTTTCCGGCAAGCGCGAGCTCGGCCAGGCGCGCCGCGGCGCCTTCGAACTCCGCAAGGTGATCGAAGATGATGAAGCCTGACCATCGCAGGCGCCGGGTGAGGATTTCACGTTCGGGTCGCGGTCCCGTGGGGACAGGGGTCCAGGATGCGTTTGCGGCCGTGCCGCACTGAATGATGCGTCCGCGCAAGCGCATGGTCCGGATGGCGGCATCGGCGATGGAGCCGCCCGTGTTGTCGAAGAAGATATCGTTGCCGTCGGGACATGCGGCGCGGATGGCCGCGCCGAGGTCGGCGGCTTCCCGATAATTAATCATGTCTTGATAGCCGTAGCGCGCCTTCGCCAGCGCCGCCTTGTCGGTGGAGCTGGTCAGCCCGACCGCACGGCAGCCGGCGATGTGCGCGAGCTGGCCGACAAAGCTTCCGACGCTGCCGGCGGCCGTCGATACCAGGACTTGCTCGCCCGGCTGCGGATCGCCGAGGCCGTGAAAGGCCAGATACGCCGTGATGCCGTTCATTCCGAGCACGCTGAGATTGGCGCTCAGGGGCAGGCGCGATGGCGTGACGCGCCGCAGGATCGATTCCGGCGTGGTGACGCAATAGCGCTGCCAGCCGAACCATCCGTAGACTTGGTCACCGGGCCGATAGTCCTGAACATTGCTCTCGAGGATCTCGCCGACGGCGAGCGCTCGCATTGGTGAATTGAGCGGGACGGGGGCGCTGTAGTTCCCTTCGTCGTTGGCCCAGCCGCGCTGCGCCGGATCGACCGATAGAAAGCGGTTCTGGATCAGGATCTCGCCGTTACCGGCGGCGGATACCGGCTCTGTCACCAGCGAAAAATGCTCCGGTTGCGGAATTCCGCGTGGCCGCGCCGTCAGCCGGACCTGTCGATTTTCGCGGAGGGTCATGAGTGGGCCTCATAATTAGTACGCTTGTGTACGATATGAGTATACGGTAAAAAATGAGCGGGAGACAAGGACGTTGCGGCGGCTGCGGTCGCCGCTCAACCCTGCAACATCAGGCAAGAGGCGAACAATGGCGGGGCTCTATTTCGAGCAATTTTCGGTCGGGCAGACATTCGTCCACGAGATCCGGCGCACGGTCACCGACATGGACAACATCCTGTTCTCGTCGCTGACCTACAATCCGGCGGCGGTTCACATCGATCATGAATTTGCCAAGGGGACCGAGTTCGGAAAACCCTTGATGAATTCGATCTTCACGCTCGGGCTGATCATCGGCCTGTCGGTCCAGGACACGACACTGGGAACCACCGTCGGCAATCTCGGCATGGAGGATACCAAATTTCCGCGGCCGGTATTTGCGGGAGACACGTTGCGCGCGGAGACCAAGATCATCGCGGTGCGGGAAAGCAAGTCGCGTCCGACGCAGGGCATCGTGACGTTCGAACATCGCGGCTTCAATCAGCGGGACGAGGAAGTGGTCTACTGCCGCCGGAGCGGACTGATGATGCGGAGGCCTGCATGAAGCTGCGCTCGCTGCTTTTTGTGCCGGCCGACAGTGAGCGCAAGTTCACCAAAGCCTCCGGCGTCGGCGCCGATGCGCTGATCCTCGATCTCGAGGATTCGGTCGCCCCGGGGCGCAAGGCCTTTGCCCGGGATGCCGTGAAGGGATTGTTGGGCGGCGGGGCGCGCGCCTGGTCGTTCCTCGTTCGGATCAATCCATTCGGCACCGGGTTTACACTGGAGGACCTGGCGGCCGTGGTGCGTCCGGGCCTCGATGGCATTCTGATCCCGAAGGTCAACGGCATCGAGGATGTCGATCTCATCTCGCACTATGTCGACGTGCTGGAGGTCGCGACCGGCGTTTCGCCCGGGCATGTCAAGCTGCTGGTCGTTGCGACCGAGACACCGGCCGCCATGATCGGCTTCAACGGCTATGCGCGCAAGAACGAGCGACTGGTCGCAATGACCTGGGGAGCGGAAGATTTGAGTGCCGCGTTGGGCGCGCTCACGAACAAGGAGGCGGACGGGGCGTGGACCTTCCCATACCAGGTGGCGCGCGCCCAGTGCCTGTTCGCGGCGGGCGCAGCCGGCGTTGCCGCGTTGGATACGCTCTATGCGGACTTCAAGGATCAGGCCGGCCTTGCCGATAGCTGCCGCCTTGCGCGGCGCGACGGCTTCGTGGGACGCGTCGCGATCCATCCGGATCAGGTTGCGACCATCAATTCCTGCTTCACACCATCGGAGACCGATCTGGCGCATGCGCGCAATGTCGTTGCGGCGTTCGCAGCGGCGCCGGATGTCGGCACTGTCGGGATCGATGGAAAAATGTACGACATTCCGCACCTGGTTGCGGCGCGACGGACCTTGGCATCGGTCGGGGAGGGACCTTCGAATGGACAATAGAACGTTCTCCAACCAGCTCGACGTGCCAGAAGATCACGCCGCGATTCGTGAGGGCGTGCGCGCAGTCGTTACGCGCTTCGATGACGAATATTGGCTTGCGCGCGACGATGACGGCGAGTTCCCGCGCGAATTCCATCGCGCGATGGCGGATGCAGGATGGCTCGGCATTACCATGCCCGAGGAGTATGGCGGCTCCGGACTCGGCGTCACCGAGGCCGCGATCATGATGCATGAAGTCGCCAGCCATGGCGGCGGCATGACGTCTGCATCCGCTGTCCATATCAACTTGTTCGGACCGCACCCCATCGTGGTGAAGGGATCGGACGACCAGAAGCGGCGCTGGGTGCCGCGGCTAGTCTCGGGTGAGGACCAATGCTGTTTCGGCTTCACCGAGCCGGACGCCGGCTTGAATACCACCCGCATCAAGACATTCGCCGAGAAGGTTCCGGGCGGCTATCGCGTTCACGGCCAGAAGGTCTGGACCTCGACCGCGCAGGTCGCCAACAAGATCATGCTGCTGACCAGGACCACGAAGTTCGAGGATTGCAAGCGGCCGACCGACGGCATCACCATCTTCTACACCGACCTCGATCGCTCCAAGATCGAGGTGCGGCGAATCCCGAAAATGGGGCGGAAGGCGGTGGATTCCAACGCCATCTTCATCGACGATCTCTTCATCCCCGACGCCGATCGGATTGGCGAAGAGGGGAAGGGCTTCTCCTACATTCTTCACAGCCTGAACCCGGAGAGAATCCTGATCGCGGTCGAGGCCATTGGAATTGGGCAGGATGCGCTGCGCCGGGCAACGCAGTATGCCAAGGAGCGCGTCGTGTTCGATCGCCCGATCGGCCAAAACCAGGCGATCCAGCATCCTTTGGCTGAGAAATGGATGTATCTGGAGGCGGCGTGGCTGATGGCGATGCGTGCGGCCTGGCTCTATGACGCGAACAAGCCATGTGGTGCAGAAGCGAATAGTGCCAAATTACTCGGCGCACGTGCCGGCCACGACGCCTCCTGGCAGGCAATCATGACCCATGGCGGGTTCGGCTATGCCAAGGAGTATCACGTCGAGCGGCTGTTCCGGGAGGTCTCGATCACCCGGCTCGCACCGATCACCGAGCAGCTGATCCTCAGCTTCATCGCCGAGAAGGTGCTCGACCTGCCGAAGAGCTACTGATCTGCTCTTGCGTGCCTTAGAGATTGCGCGAGATCAGCTCGCGCATGATCTCCGAGGTGCCGCCATAGATGCGCAGTACCCGCGCATCGGCGAACAGGCGGCAGATCTCGTACTCGCGCATGAAACCGTAGCCGCCGAAGAATTGCAGGCACTGATCGACGAGACGGCCATGCATCTCGGTCACCCAGAGTTTGGCGGTCGAGGCGCCATAGGTGGTCAGCTCGCCCCGGACATGCTGGCTCAGGCACTGATCGACATAGGCCCAGCCGACCTGGAGATCCGACTTCAGATCGGCCAGCTTGAAGCGCGTGTTCTGATAGGTTCCGATCGCTTGTCCGAAGGCCTTGCGCTCCTGGACGTAAGTCTTGGTGATGTCGAATGCCTTTTGTGCCGACGCAATCGAGTGGAGGGCGATCGTCAGCCGCTCCTGAGGCAGCTCACTCATCAGCGCGCCCATCGCGCCGCCTTCCGAGCCTAAGAGGTTACTGACTGGGACACGGACCTGATCGAAGAAAAGCTCCGACGTATCGGAGGAGAGGTGGCCGAGCTTGTCGAGATTGCGGCCATGCCGGAATCCCGGGCGGTCGGTCTCGACGAGGATCAGGCTCATGCCGCGCGATCCGCCCTCCGGATTGGTGCGGGTGACGGCAATGACGAGGTCGCACATCTGGCCGTTGGAGATGAAGGTCTTCTGGCCAGAGATGACATACTCATCTCCTTCGCGGATGGCGCGGGTACGGATGCCTTGCAGATCGCTGCCGGTTCCGGGCTCCGTCATGGCAATCGCGCACACGGTCGTGCCGGCGACCATCCGCGGCAGCCATTTTTGTTTCTGCTCCTCCGTGCCGTAGCTGAGCAGATAGCCACAGCAGACGTCGTTGTGAACCGAGAAATCCGTTGCCGGACCTGCGAAGCCCGAATAGGCGAGCTCTTCGATCACGACGGCGTTGTGGCGAAAGTCTCCACCGATGCCGCCATATTGTTCGGGCACCTGCGGACAGAGCAGGCCGGCATCGCCGGCAGCCGGCCACAGCGCACGGTCGATGATCCCGGCCTTCTCCCATTCCTGGAAGTGTGGCGCTATCCTCGCGGCGGCGAAACGTCGGACGCTTTGGCGCAGGAGGGTGTGCTCTTCGTCGTAGACCGGGCGATCTGGCAGCATATTTGTCAACCGTAAGCTGAGCGCTAGAAGGCGACCTTGTCGCCGCCCTTGAGCTGGAGGATGTCACGTGCTTCGTCGGGGCTCGCGACCTCGAGCCCGAGGCCTTCGATGATCTTGCGGACCTGCGTCACCTGCGCCGCATTGGTTTCGGCAAGGCGGCCAGAGCCGATCCACAGGCTGTCCTCCAGGCCGACGCGGACGTGGCCGCCCATCGCCGCCGCCATGGCGGCAACCTGCATCTGCGCGCGGCCGGCGCCGAGCACCGACCAGCGATAATTGTCACCAAACAGGCGATCGGCCGTCCGCTTCATGTGCATGACGTCATCGGGATGCGCGCCGATGCCGCCGAGCAGCCCAAAACAGGTCTGGATGAAGAGGGGCGCCTTGACCAGTCCTTCGGTCCAGAAATAGTGCAGATTGTAGAGATGGCTGGTGTCGTAGCACTCGAACTCGTATCGCGCGCCCGAGCCGTTCAGCGTCTCCAACGCGTACCTGATGTCTTTGAATGAGTTGCGGAAGACGAGATCGTGAGAGCCTTCCAGCATTTGTGGCTCCCAGTCGTGCTTGAAGGTCTTGTAGCGTTTCAACATGGGAAACAGGCCGAAATTCATCGATCCCATGTTGAGGCTTGCGACCTCCGGTTTCCAAGTCGCTGCCGGACGGACGCGCTCCTCCACGGTCATATAGGGGGAGCCGCCGGTGGTAAGATTCACCACGACGTTCGAGCTTTGCTTGATGACCCGCAAGAAGGGTTCAAAGGCTTCCGGCGATTGATCCGGCCTGCCGTCGACGGGATTTCGCGCATGCAGATGCACGATCGCCGCGCCTGCAGCGGCGGCGCCGAGCGCGGATTCGGCGATCTCCGCCGATGTCACCGGCAAATGCGGTGACATCGAGGGTGTGTGGATCGATCCCGTGATCGCGCAGGAGATAATCACCTTTTGCGATGCCATGGTTTGATATTCCCGACTTGATGTTCTTGCCTGCGGCGCTCAGCGTGCGAACTTGTGGAAGTCCGGATTGCGCTTCTCATTGAAGGCTGCAACGCCTTCCTTCGATTCCGCCGTGTCGTAGAACAATTTCACGGCGTGCAGTGCGAAATTGCTGATCCCGCGAATATTGTCGGAATCGGCGTTGAAGGACCGCTTGGCGAGTGCGATGGCAGTCGGCGAGCGCTGCGCGAGCTTGTCGGTCCAGTCCTTCACGGCCGCATCGAGTTGCGCCATGGGCACAACCTTATTGACCAGACCCATCTCCCGGGCCTGCTCCGCGGTATAGCGTTCATTGAGATACCAGATCTCGCGAGCCTTCTTGTCGCCGACGTGGCGGGCCAGGAATGCCGTGCCCCAGCCAGCGTCGACAGAACCGACCTTGGGGCCGACCTGGCCGAACTGCGCCGTATCGGCAGCAATCGTGAGGTCGCAGAGCGTTGCGAGCACGTTGCCGCCGCCAATGGCAAAGCCATTGACACGGGCAATCACAGGTTTCGGGACGTCGCGGATGAGGCCCTGGATCTCGTCGATCGGCAGTCCGACGACGCCGCGGCCATCATATTGACCTTCATGGGCGGATTGATCTCCGCCGGTGCAGAAGGCCTTCTCGCCGGCGCCAGTGAGCACAATGCTTGCGACATTGCGGTCGTTTCCGGCGAGCTGAAATGCCTGGATGAGTTCCTCGAGGGTCTGTCCCCGGAAGGCGTTGTACACCTTCGGCCGGTTGATGATGATCCACGCGGCGCGGTCGCGGACTTCATAGATGACATCGGTGAATTGCTTGGGATCGGTCATGGCGTGTCCTCGCGCGTTAGATCATGTTCATTCCGCCGGAGACGGAGATGGTTTGTCCGGTGATGAATTTGCCGTCGTCGGAAGCGAGCATCGCAACGATCCCGCCGTAGTCGTCTGGTTCGCCCATGCGCTTGAGCGGGATGCCTCTGACCATCGCGTCCTTCCACTTCACGGCGTGCTCCCCCTCACCAAGCACGGACGCCATCATCGGCGTGTTGGTTGGGCCGGGGCAGACGGCATTGAGAAGGACATTCTTGCGTGCCAACTCGCGCGCCAGCGATTTCGTGAACGAAATCAGCCCGCCCTTGCAAGCAGAGTAGACCGCTTCGTCGCTGGTGCCGACGCGCGCAGCGTCGGAAGCGATATTAACGATGCGGCCGCCGCCACGCTCGGCCATCAGCGGCGCAATCGCCTTATGGGTATTGAGCGGTCCATAGAGATTGATGCGGATGATCTTGTCCCAGAGATCGCGGTCGGTCTTCAGGAACGGCATCGGACGGTCCCAGCCGGCATTGTTGACCAGGAGCCAGATCGGGCCGAGCTCGGCCTCGACCTTGGCCACGGCGGCCTCGACGGAAGCGGCATCGCCGACGTCGACCGCGTAGGTCTTGATGACGGCTTGCGGCGCGAGCTTGGCTGTCTCTTCGCCGCCTTGCGGATTGATGTCGAAGATCGCGATCTTGCAGCCTTCTTCCGCCAGCCGCAGCGTCAATCCTCTTCCGATGCCCTGTCCGCCGCCGGTCACGACGGCAACTTTTCCCGTTAGGCCCTTCAACGTCGATCTCCCTTGTCGTTTGTCATTTTTTCAGCTGCCTTCGGTGGAGCGAAGGCGAGAGGGCTAAGCCGACCCGTTTTTCTGAATGTCGTATCCTCGCTGCGAGTACATCTGGCGCGCGATGATCGTCTTCATGATCTCGATCGAGCCGCCGGCGATTTTGACCACGCGCGCGTCAGCATAGGCGCGGGCAATCGGATACTCCCACATGTAGCCCCAACCGCCGAACAGCTGGAGGCATTCGTCGACAGTCTCGCAGTGCAATTCGGAGGTGAACATCTTCGCCATGGCGGCGTCGACCGGATCGAGCTTGCCTTCCATGAATAAGGCAATGCACTTGTCGGTAAAGACGCGCGCTACGGCGGCCTTGGTCCGGAGCTCTGCCAGCTTGAATTGAGTGTTCTGGAAGTCGGCAAGCTTCTGGCCGAACGCGCTTCGTTCGGAGGTATATTGCAACGTCCAGTCGATCACGGTCTCGGTCACCGTCGCCGACCGGATCGCCTGCGCCAGTCGTTCCTGAGCCAGCTTGGTCATCATTTGCGCGAAGCCCCGACCTTCCGCGCCCAGCATGTTGCTGGCGGGAATCCGGACATTGTCGAAGAACAGTTCGGAGGTGTCTTGCGCCCTCATGCCGAGCTTTTCCAGATTTCGGCCGCGCTTGAAGCCGGGAAGGTTGCTCTCGACGATAAACAGCGTCACGCCCTTGGCTCCGGCCTGGCTGTCGGTCTTGGTCGCGAGCACGATGAAATCGCAGAGTTGACCGTTGGAGATGAAGACCTTCTGGCCGTTGATGACGAAGTTGTCACCGTCACGAACGGCGCGCGTGCGGATCGCCTTGAGGTCGCTGCCGGCGTGAGGTTCCGTCATGCCGAGTGAGCCGATCGCTTCGCCCGACACCATCTTCGGCAGCCATTTGCGCTTCTGCGCCTCGGTGCCGAAGGATAGGAGATAGGTGGCGACCAGGTCGGTGTGGATCAAAAAGCCGGGACCGCTGGCTCCGGCGCGCCAGAGTTCCTCGAACACGACAACGTCGAAGAGATAGTCGAGACCCATGCCGCCATATTCCTCGGGCACGGTGCAGCAGAGTAGGCCAGCCGCTCCGGCTTTCAGCCAGAGGTCTCGCGGCACGATGCCCTCTTCCTCCCACTTGGCATGAAAGGGCACGATCTCGCTCTCGACGAAGCGACGAACCGTCTGGCGGAAAATCTCGTGTTCCTCGCGAAAGATCGTGCGTTCGATCATTGTCAAATGCCGCCCTGTCTGATTTAGTTTGCTAGTGTACAGTATTTGGTTGGGGTATACAACCCGAAACGCCAAACAGGCAACAGTGATCGTACACCAATGAACGGTAGCGGGAGAGCAAACGATGACCGTCGGGCCGGAGCTCAAGCAGTTTCGCATCGAATTATCCGCGCAGCGCGTCCTGCACCTCGTCTTCGACATGCCGGGACGATCGATGAATGTGTTCTCGAACGCGGCGATTGAAGAGCTTGGATTGTTTGCGGACTGGCTCAAGCAGAGCGACGTTGCCGGGGTCGTCATCCGGTCCGGTAAGCCGTCTGCGTTCTGCGCCGGCGCCGACCTGGCTGAGCTGGAGACGGCCTATGACATGATCATGGCCGCACCGGTCGGTGAGCGCGATGGTCTTGCGTTCGACCACTTCTTTCGCCTGAGCCACGGCTTGCGCAGGCTCGAGACCGCCGGCAAGCCGATTGCCGTGGCGATCGCCGGCCTTGCCCTGGGCGGCGGCTGCGAATTCGCTCTTGCTGCCCATCACCGGGTGCTTGCGGCAGACCCGCAGGCGACATTCGGTCTGCCGGAATCGCTTGTCGGGCTGCTGCCGGGCGGCGGCGGAACACAACGCCTGCCGCGACTGGTTGGGATTGAAGCGGCGTTGCCCGTGTTGCTTGAGGGGACGCGACTGGGAGGGCAGGCGGCCATTGCCGCTGGGCTTGCGCATGAGCTGGTGGCGCCGGGCGAGGAGGTTGCCGCGGCCGAACGCTGGGTGCTGTCGGGAGTGCAGGCATCACAGCCTTGGGACCGGCCGAATTGGCAGGCGGTGGACGCGTCGCAAGTGAAAAATTCAATTGCTACGAAGCGCAGCCGGGTACTGGCAGAGACGCTCGGTCACTATCCGGCGCTCTCGGCCATCCTCGACTGCGTCGAACAGGGATTTCCGCAGGACTTCGATACGGCGATCCGGACCGAGATGCAGATTTTCGCGAAGCTGATTCAGCGGCGGGAGCCGCGCAACATGATCAGGACCTTGTTCCTGGGGCGGCTGGATCACGACCGTCTCAAGAAGAAGGGGATGAATCCCAGGATCACCGAAGCCGTGGCTGCGGTCTCGAACGCGCTCGGGGCGCAGCTCGAGCGCGGCGAAGAACTGTCCGAGGCCTTTGCGCGGGCGGGCTTTCGTATCGAGCAACCACGTCAGGTCGCGTTCGACGGACGCGTCGCGGGTGCGGCCTATTGGCATGACGATGAGCCGCGAACGTGGGGCAAGGAGCTTTTGCGCGCGCGACTGGCGGATGCCGAGGCCGCCGCGGCGGGCTGGCGATCCCAACTCGACGAGTCCGAACGTCGCGCCGCCGATTACGTTCTGGTCACGCAGGCGGGATTTCCGGCCTATCTCGGTGGCCTGTTCGCCGCCGGGCTGAGCTAGTCAGGCCTGAAGAAGGAGATAAGTCGTGTCCAGACCTCTCGAAGGTATCAAGGTTCTCGATCTCTCGAAAGTGCTCGCCGGTCCGCTCTGCGCGCAGTACCTCGGAGATCTTGGCGCCGAGGTGATCAAGGTCGAGGCTGTGGGGCAGGGGGACGAAACGCGGGGGTGGCCGCCGTTTCCCGCGCCCGGCCTCGGCACGGTGTTTCTGAGCGCCAACCGGAACAAGCGAAGCATTGCCATCAACATGAAATCCGACAAGGGGCGAAAGCTTGTGCACGAACTCGCAAGATCCGCCGACGTCGCCATCGAGAGCTTTGGCACGGGCGTTGCGGAGCGGCTCGGCATCGATGCGACAAGCCTTTGCGCGCTCAACGATCGCCTGGTTCATTGCAGCATCTCGGGCTTCGGCCGGACCGGCCCTCTCAAGAACTCCCCGGGTTATGACGTAATTCTGCAGGCCTTCAGCGGCGTGATGTCGATGACGGGCGACGAGGGCGGCGGTTATATCCGCAGTCCCATTTCCCCGATTGACCAGATGACCGGCGTCCATGCCTTTAGCGGCATCCTGGCCTGTCTCTTTGCGCGAGAGAAGTCGGGCAAGGGCGGGGCGATCCAGGTCTCGCTGTTCGACACGGCACTTGGTCTGCTGGGCTATAACCTGCAAACCTTCTGGGAGCGGGGAACACAGCCTGCCAAATGCGGATCCAGCCACGAATCGCTATGTCCATATCAGGCATTCGAAGCTGCCGACGGACCGATCATGATCGGCGTGGCCAACGACAATCTCTGGCGCAAGTTCTGCGGCGTCGCCGGCCTGAATGCGATCGTGGACGATCCGAAATTCCGGACCAACGCGGATCGGGTGAAGCATCGCCCTGAGACGTTGGGCCACGTTCAGTCCGTGATCGCGACCAGGTCGGTCGAACATTGGAATGCGGCTCTGAATGAGGTCGGCATTCCCTGTTCCCCGATCAACACGCTCGCCCAGCTTCTGGAGCACCCCCACACGAAGGCGGACAAGCTCATCATGCAGTACGATCACCCTGCGGCCGGTCCTTTGAACTGCGTCGGCCATCCCGTCACCTTCGTTGGGGCGACGCGCGACCCTGGCCTTCCTCCGCCGACGCTTGGGCAACACACCGACGACGTCCTGACGGAACTTGGCCTATCCGCAGGCAGCATCGCCGAACTGCGCCGCGAGGAGATCGTGAGTTAATGACACGCGTATACGAAGCGATCGCGATCCACCTCAGATTGGCGTGAAGAACGGCAGCGGGGCGCCATCGGTCGGCTTGAACACCACTTTCACCTTCTGGCCGATCTTAAGCTTTTCCAGATCGCAGTCGACGAAATTGGTCTGCACCGACGGACCTTCCTTCAGCGTGACGTAGCCAATGGCATAGGGACCGGTCGGCGACTTCCGCATCAGGCTCCAAGTATAGATCGTGCCCTCGCCCGACGCTTCCTCCCACACCGTTTTGTCCGAGTAGCAGAACGGGCAGATCGAGCGCGGGAAGTAATGCGCTTCGCCGCAGGCGGTGCAGCGCTTGATCATGAACTTGCCCTGCTTCGCCGCGTCCCAGAACGCTGCGGTCTCCGGATTGGTCACCGGGGCGGGATATTTTTTTGCTTCGCGCATCACACACGCTCCAGAATGGCCGTCGAGGCGGCATGGCGAACACCCAAGAGGCCGCCGGTGCCGTGGGCGATGGCGAGATCGCAATTCTTGACCTGCACCTTCGGATGCGCCTCGCCGCGTAACTGCCTGACGGCTTCGATGATCTTGGTCATGCCGCCGCGGTTGACGGGATGGTTGCTGCAGAGGCCGCCGCCGTCGGTGTTGAACGGCAGCTTGCCGACGCCCGAAATCAGATTGCCGTCGGCGACGAACTTGCCGCCTTCACCCTTCTTGCAGAAGCCGAGGTCCTCGAGCTGCATCAGCACCGTGATGGTGAAGCTGTCATAGATCGAGGCGTATTTGATGTCCTGCGGCGTGATGCCGGCTTCCTCGAACGCACGCGGGCCGGACCAGACGCCCGCGGAGTACGTGAGATCGAGGTCCCTGCCTCCGTATGGGCCCTTCATAGCCTCGCCATGGCCGATCAGGCGCACCTGGGGCTTCTTCAAGCTTTTGGCGATCTCGGGCGAGGTTACGATTAGCGCGCCTCCACCGTCGGTAACGACGCAACAGTCGAGCCGGCGGAGTGGGTCGGAGATCATCGGCGAGTTTAGGACATCCTCGACAGTCACGACCTCCTTGAGCATCGCATGCGGATTGTACTGCGCGTGGTGGGAGGCGGCGACCTTGATCCAGGCGAGTTGCTCGGACGTCGTGCCATAGTCGTGCATATGGCGCATCGCGCACATGCCGTAAGCATTATGGGTGGTCGCGCCGTAGGCCGTTTCGAAGTCGGCCTCGGCGCCTGGCGCGCGGACCTGCGGCGGGCCGGTGCGCGGCTTGCCTGCGAGAGTGACCAGCGCGATCGAGCATTTGCCGGCGGCAATCGCTTCGGCCGCGTGGCCAAGATGGATGATATAGGAACACCCGCCGGTATCGGTGCTGTCGATGTGGCGTACCTTGAGGCCGAGATAATCGACCATGGGCCAGGCGCCCCCGGGCGCATCGCCCGAAAGGAAATATCCGTCGATGTCATCCTTGGTCAGTCCGGCATCCTCGATCGCGCCCTTGGCGACCTCGGCGTGGAGCTGGGCGGTGGATTTGTCTGGCGCATGCCGGGTCGGGTGCTCATAGATCCCGGCGATGTAGGCCTTGCCCTTGATGGTCAACGAAGATCTCCGTTCGAGTGTTTTCGGCAGGTAGCCCACTGAGGTCACGCTCAGCGGGCGAGAGCGCGCATCGGGCTATTCGTCGAGCAGCTTCCATGAGGCCTTGTCAAAGACGGCCATGCGTAGGGAGCGATAGGGGGCGTAGTTCTCCTTGGAGTTGGTGAGTTCAATCCCCGGAAGCAGCATCCCGACCCGTTCCTTGCTGAAGCTCGTCGCCTGCGTCAGAAGGTTTTCGCGCGTTAGATTGTCACCGCAGCGCTGCAGGCCCTTCGCGATCGCCTGCGCATTGATGTAGCCGGACAGCGCGATGAAGTCGTTCGGACTGTCGTTTGGTGCCCATCTCTTCATGAAGGCGACGTAGTCCTTCACCTCGCTGTCCTCAGCCCAGACGGGATCTCCGGCCTGCTTGGCGAATTGGGTGGTATAGGCGCCCTGGGCATTGTCGAGCCCGGCAGGTGTCAGCACACCCTGGATCGAGTTGACCGGACTGGCGAGGAACTGGACCGGCTTCCAGTTCAGCTCGTTGGCTTTCTTGATGGCCTGCGCCGCAAACTTCGGCGTCGTGAAATAGACCAGCGTATCGGCGCCCGAGGCCTTGAGTTTGAGAACCTCGGAATCGACGGTCGGATAGCTCAACTCATAGCTGGCCTCGGCCACGATTTTCGCTGAGCCGCCGGATCCCAGACCTGCCTTGAGGCCCGTAAGGTAGTCCTTGCCGTAATCGTCGTTCTGATAGAGCACCGCGATCTTTGCGTTCGGAAACTTCTTCAGAATGAACTTGCCGAACGTGGCGCCTTCCATTTCGAATGGGGGGTAGAATGGCACAGTCCAAGGGAAGGCTTGCGGGTCGTTGAAGCGGCGGCCGCCAGCGGAAATGAAGACCTGCGGAACCTTGTTCTGATTGAGATATTTTTGAACGGCGATATTCGGCACCGTGCCCACGGTCCCGACCTCCGCCAGGACACCGTCATCGTCGATGAGTTTGCGGGTCTGTTCGATGGCCTTGGGCGGGCTGAAGGCGTTGTCGAGGGAGATCAGGTTGATCTTCCTGCCGTTAATCCCTCCCGCTTCGTTCAGCATCTGGAAGTAGCCGGTCATGACCCGCCCATAGCTCGAGAAGCCGGACGCCGGCCCGCTATAGGGAACGGTCTGGCCGATCTTGATCTCGGTGTCGCTGACGCCCGGGCCGTATTGCTTGTCGGCCGCACCGGCCTGGAGGAGGGCGCTCAGTGTGAAAAGAGCCGAAGCGCTGACCAGAATCGCAATTCTCATGCTTTCTCCCATGTCGTATTTTTTGCAGAGCCGGGCGGCGCGGATGCTTTAAAGAAGTACACTACTATACCAAATATCAGGAAATGGAAATACGCCATAGGCGGGGCACTGGCCGCCAATTCTAGCTGAATTATCGAAGGCCGAGCCCTGCGCCTGTGCCTCTCTCCGCGCCGACTTTCCTTGACGTCGCCGAGATTGTGGGTCAAATAGTACGAAAGCGTACTAAGAATCCGCCGGGCGGCGCGCGACGATTGCCACTGGCGCAGGGAGGGATCATGGCTGCCTCAGGCGCAACGGCATTGGCCGCACTGAAGATTGGCGGGCGCGTTGCCTTCGAACGACTGGTTCGACCCAAGGCGCGACGTCCTGAGGATGTTCCGTGCTCACCCGACGCGATCACACCCGAGTGGCTGACGGCCGTGCTTTGTCAGAGCGTTCCGGGTGCCATCGTGACGGGCGTTACGGTGAAGGCCGCAAGCGCGGGAACCCACGAACGCCACCAGTTGATCGTCAGTTACAATGAAGCTGGTGAACGTGCGGGTCTGCCGAAGTCGATGTTTACGAAGTCGCTGCCCAGCGTCGTGACGCGTATGATCGGCGGCTTCAACGGTACAGCACGGGTCGAGGGGCGGTTCTACATGCAATTGCGGCCGCAGCTCGAGATCGAGGCGCCGCTCGGCTATCACGCCGCGTTCGATCGCCAGACTTACGCCTCGATTCTTCTTCTCGAGGACATGGTCGCGACCAAATCTGCGACGTTCTGCAACTACAAGACTTATGTCGATCGTGCGACCGCGGAAGACATGGTCGATGTTTTGGCTGCGCTGCACGCACGCTTCTATGGGAGCGAAGAGCTCGCGGCGCGGTATTCCTGGGTCGCCAGCTATCCGCGATGGTTCACCATCGGCGCCGAGAAGATGAGCCTCGAGCACTACACCCGAAAGGCGTTCGATGCCGCAGCGCATGTCATCCCGGACAGCGTGCTCGCGCGCCGCGACGCGGTCTGGCCGGCCGCCGTGCAAGCACTTGCCGTTCATAACAACGAGCCGCAGGGCCTGATCCATTCCGACGTGCATATTGGCAATTGGTACCGCACGGGGACGGGGAAGATGGGTCTGTGCGATTGGCAGTGCCTCGCCCGCGGTCATTGGTCCCGGGACTTTTCCTATGCCGTCACCGCTGGTCTGAAACCAGACGACCGCCGCAATTGGGAAAAGGATCTGCTCCGTCGCTATATCGACCGGTTCGCCGAATTGACGGGGACCAAGCCGGATTTCGACCAGAGCTTCATGCATTACCGCCAGCAGATGGTCCACGCGCTCCTGATGTGGACGATTACCTTGTGCCATTCGCCCTTGTTGCCGGCGATGCAGTCGGAGCAAACGACGCTTGCGATGATCGAGCGGATTTCGACGGCGATGGCCGACTTGGACGCGCTCGGCTGATCGATCGCGTTAACCGAAATAAAGAGCCAACCGTCTTCGGGAAATGAGCGGGCAGAAGTCACACCGCCGAGATCGCTATCGTTCTCCCGGACGCTAGTTTATCGGCTTGCCCGACAGTTTCGCGTGCAATTGCGACGAATCGTTCGACGACGCAATTGACCGGGTCGTTCCGCCACACCAACGAAAACGGGATGGTCAAAGGCGGATTGGCAAACGGTCGTACGCCTACGCCGCTCGGTACCAGGCCGACCAGGGAGAGCGGGATGAAGCCTATTCCCGCTTCGGCAGCGACGAGCGTCAGGATCGCAGATGCGCGGGACATTCGCGCGGCGATCTTGGGCCTGACGTCTGCGCGCGCAAATGCGGCCATAATTCGATCACCGAAGCGGCTCCCTTCCTCGGGCAAAATAATGGACTCCTCTCGGAACTGTTCAGGGCAGACCGAAGGGCTATCGAGCAGGTGGGAGGAGTCGGGCATGCAGGCAAGCACCGCGTCGTCACCAATACCAAGGCTCGAAATCCTCGGGTGCGCCTGCAGGTCTGGTACGAACAGACAATCAAAGGTGCCGTGCAGCAACGCGCGTTCGGAGCCATTGGACGACTGCTCAAGCAGGATGGTGTCCGTGTCGGGGTAGCGGTGCCGAAAGTTCTGGATGATCCGCGGCATGGGTGAACTGAGAGCCATCTCGGAGTAGCCGATCCGCAATCGCTCCCTGGAAATGCCGCCCGCCGCACGCGTCTTCTCGGCCAAGGCTTCGATTCTCTCGAGCAGATCCTGGCCTTCCCGCTTCAAAACGCTTCCAGCGGGAGTCAGGCAGACGTTGCGCCGGTTCCGATCGACAAGGCGTACGCCCAAGACATCCTCGAGCCGCTGCAACTGGTCGGTCATCGACGATTGCGAAATATTCGCCTTGCGAGCTGCTCGACTGAAGCTCAGCTCGTCCGCCAGAAACATGAAATAGCGGAGTTGACGTAACTCGATGGGTGGCATCCTCACCTTGCAAACGTCTTATCGGATTGACCGATAAGTCTATCACCGCAGATTCGAACGCGTCAACTCGAGTGGCGTGCTACGCCTGACGACAAGAAGACGATTTGCAGGATGGCATATTGCACTGTCGCCTGCGGGAGGAACGATGAGCGCTGCCTTTCCTGTGTCGCTGGGGGAAGTCGATCCTGCGTGGTTGACGGGCATCCTGCGAGAAAATCTGCTGATAGCGCCGAGCGAAAAGATTGATGGCTTCGACGCCACTCCGATTGGACTTGGTTTCGGGCAAACGGGAGAGTCGGCGCGCTTGTCGTTGCGCTATGCACAATCGGGAACACCGACGACGGGACCGGCCAGCTTGTTCGTGAAATTCGCCACGACAGATCCGGTGCGGCGAAAGGCGTCGAAAGCGATCGGTCTCTACCAGAGAGAGGTCGATTGTTACAAAGTCCTCTTGAAGGCCGCGAGCGTCCGGGCGCCGGGATGTTACTTCGCCGAGACGACATGCGATGGCGAGTTCTTTGCGCTGCTTCTCGAGGATTTTCCCAACCACCGACCGGGGGACGAAACGGTGGGTCTCAAGGTTGGCGAGGCGCGCCTTGCGATCGATCTCATGGCTCAATTGCACGGCCCATATTGGGGCAAGATGGCGACGGTGGACCTCGCGCCTCTGGTGATGCCGTCGCGCGACAGGTATGTCACGGCCTGGAATGAGATGGAGGCGCGGTTCGGGGAGCACGTGCCGGATCGTTTCCGTGCTGCGCGCGAGGCTTATCTCGACGCCATCGTCCCGCTTCAAGAGTGGCTTACCTCCCAGCCGTCGACGCTCGGGCACGGCGATCTTCGCCTCGACAACCTCCTGTTCGGACAGGACGGCAAAGACCCGATCGTCGCGGTCGATTGGCAGGCTGTACGGCCGTCCAAGGGGATGCGGGACTTCGCGTATCTGGTCAGCCACAGCATGAACGTGGATGACAGGCGCGCCAACGAGCATGAGCTGCTGAGGCGGTACGTCGAGCGTATCGGTTCGTTCGGAATACGATATCCGCTTGAAGACGCGCGCGAAGACTATCGCAAGGCGATGTTGTTCGACTTTTGCACGGTTCTGTACATCGTGGGTATCAACATCAATACCCACGAGCGGGCACTTAGACGCAAGCACGCTTTGATGAACCGTGCCGTCACCGCGATGCTGGATTGGGACGTGCTCGATTTGCTCCCGGCGTTCTGCTGAATGTGCAACCCAGACGTCGAAGTCGCGGGTCCGATGCGCGCGCATTCAGAATAAGCGTGGTCAACTGCCAACCAAAACAGCGTTGTGGGGGAAGATAAATGACGACGGTAGCTGATGCCGGTGCAATCGTGGCCGTGGACCGGCTCTATACCAAGATCGCTTGGCGGATCGTTCCGATCCTTATTCTGATCTTCTTTTTCGCCAATCTTGACCGGGCCAATGTCGGATTTGCGGCGCTGCAAATGCGACAGGAGCAGGGTTTCAGCAATGCTGCATATGGCCTCGGCGCCGGGATATTCTTCATTGGGTATTTCCTGTTCGAGATTCCGAGCAATGTCGCGCTGCAGAAGATCGGCGCCAAGATCTGGTTTGCCCGTATCGTCCTGACCTGGGGCATCGCCACAATCGGACTGGCGTTTGTGACGGACACGACCTGGTTCTATGTCTTGCGCTTTGTCATCGGCGCGGCTGAGGCGGGGACAGCGCCGGGCGTGATGCTGTATTTGTCGCAATGGGTTCCGGACAGCCAGCGCGGCCGCTTCAACTCTCTCTACTGGGTCTCGGTGCCGATCGCCTTCGTCGCGGCGGGACCGCTTTCCGGTTTGATCATGACGCAATTTCACGGCGTGGCCGGATACTCCGGCTGGCAGTGGCTATTCGCGATCGAGGGCGGTCTGACTGTCCTTGTCGCGCCGCTTATTCTTTTCGGCCTGGCAAACGATATCAAGGATGCGAACTGGCTGACTGACGAAGAAAAGCGCGTCGCCCAGGATGCCGTCGCGACGCTTGCCAAGACGGCCGATGCGCACACCTACAGGGATGCGCTGCGGAAGCCGGAAACGCTGCTGGCCTGCTTGGCCTATTTCTTTCTTCTGATTGGCTATTATGGCATCGCGTTCTGGCTGCCGCAGTTGATCAAGCAGGCAGGCGTTTTGGACACGATGATGATCGGCTGGCTGTCCGCGCTGCCTTGGCTCGCCGCGGGCCTTTCAGTCGTCTTTGTCGGCCCGTTTTCGGATGGCCCCGGGCGAAGAGGTACGGTGCGGACGATCGCCATTCTGGCGACCGCGATCGGATTCGGGATGAGCGCATATTTCAGCGCCAGCATTCCGTTGTCGCTGTTCGGCCTGACGATGGCGGCAGTCGGTATCCTGTCCGCCTCAACGGTATTTTGGGCCAATCTCGCACGCATCTACATCGGTGGGGCGGCTGCGGTTGGCTTCGCTACCATCAACTCGATCGGAAATCTCGGCGGCTTTGTCAGCCCGTACATGCTTGGCTTGATTACCGATGCGACTGGTTCGACCGTCCTTGGCATGTATGCCATCGCCGCCAGCGTTGCGATCTCCGGCGTGCTCATGTCAGCCTGCTTTAGAAAATCCGATGCATGAATCTGGACCGGGCAACCGAGCCGGCCGAAAGCGAAAGGGAAAATGAAATGATCACCGCGCAGGATCTCGAATATCATTTTACGGACAAGGACGACTATACCTGGGGGGAGACGTATTACCTGCCGGTATCTATTCCCGAGGAGCGCATCTTCGGCCACATTTATGTCTGCGTTCGTCCCGTCCTCGGATGCATGCAGAATGATGTCCGTTTCATCGGGGCCGTGAGCGAGACTGAATTCGAAGCGTTGTATGTCGACACTCGCTTCCATCTCCCGGCGCCGGAACGGTTTTCACATATTCAAGGTCCGAACGGACTGAGCATAAAAGCTGTCAAGCCGCCCCGCGATTATCGCATCGACTATGTCGGTCGTGAAGGCACCGAGCTGCATATGGATATTATCGGAATCATGGATCCGTTCGACATCCATGATCCCGACCAGAATCCGCTCGCGGGCAAGACTGAGCAAGAGCGGCTGGCGCGCACGTCGATGGGCAGCGGCTATAAGGGGCATTACGACATGCATGGCCGCTTCAAGGGCACCCTGAAGCTGCGAGGCAAGGAGTACGCGATCGATATCGTCGACAGAATGAACCATAGCTGGGGGCCGCGGCCGGAACTGGAGATCCCGCCGATGAACTCGCTTTGGGCCCAATTTGGCGAAGCCTTGGGATTTCGCTTCCATATGCATCTCGATCCGGAGAAGCCGGCCGGTGAAGATCAGCGCTTTGCTCACGGCTATCTGCTCGACAATGGCGAGGTGATGGCGATCATGAATGTCGAGATGACGATGACGCGGCTCGGCATTACGCCGATTGTGATTGATGCGCTGGTCACGGATCAGCGGGGTCGGAAACATCAGTTGCGCGGCGTGCCTCTCGCCGGCGCCCCCTGGCGCGCTTACGGTAATGCGATCTGCTGGATCGGCCTGATCAGGTGGGAGCTCGAGGGTCGGATTGGTCACGGCTCCGCTCAGGAAAACCATTCGCTCGCCGTCGACGCGAGATTGCGTGGGCGCCGCTGGACCGACCGCATTCCCGCGATCACGAGCTGATGATGAGGGCAGGCGGTCGCTCTGCCGGGGGGGCCACGGACCGCCTGAGTGCCCCAGGGCGTGGACTAAGCTCGTGAGGGAGCGAGGAGCCTGCATTCGCCTCGATCAAGCAACATTACTTGTCTTTCGAGCGCCCACGCCCGAAATCGAATTGCCTCGCCCTGCTCGAACAAGTCGATCCGGATCGTGTCTCCGGGATAGGCCGGTGCGACAAACCGCACCGCGAGCGTACCGATGCGCTCGGGCCGGCCCGGCGCATAGCTCTTCAGGATCGCGCGGCAGGCAAGGCCGAGCGTGTTCAGGCCGTGCGAGATCGGTTGATCGAAGCCTGCCTCACGAGCGATCATCGGGTCTGCGTGGATCGGCATATAGTCGCGGCTGACAAGACGGTACAGCAGGGCTGCCTGATGTGGCGTCCGGTACGTGACGCTGGCGTCGGGTTTTGCGCCGTCGGTGATCGGTGTGATTGGGAGCGGTGGCGCGCCGTAATTGCCGCAGCCGCCGTCGCCGCGCAGGAAATCGGTCGCGCAGAGGGTTGCCAGTCGCTCGCCGCTGGTAGCGTCGAACAGCTCGGTATCAAAATAGAGCAGGGCGCCACGCGTCGGTCCCTTGTCCTCGACCGCGCTGATCCGATGATCGGCACGAATGGATCCGCTGACGGGCAGTGGGCGGTGCAGCGTGAGGCGCTGCTCGCCGTGGAGGACCCTGGTCCAGGCAATTCCGGTTTCAGGTTCGGCGATCCATAGCGGCGGCCAGCCGAGCGTCACGCCCATGCTGGGGACGGCGCGCTGATCGCGCCCTTCGTAGACGTAAGGCAATTCGTCTTCGTCCAGGGGATCGTCCCCCATGCCAAGGCCGAGGGCGTAGAGCGCGCAGTCGCGCCAATTATAGGATTGATGGATGGGCGCGAAACGCCGCGCAACGACATGGTCGAGGTTCATCGGGTCCCCTGGCGTGCACAACGCGAGACTTGAAACCGTTGTGCTGCGTACGAGTGTCGGCGAGCACTTCCCCGCGCAAACCCTCCGTCTGCACGAGATGCCGCAGCGCATGGTTCCGATTTGGGTTTGCGCCGGACACCAGTATATGATAAACCAGTGTACTAATAGAGCATTGAACTCGAGATTGTCCGACAGGACGGGAAATGCTGAAGGCCGGCACGCAGCGCGATCGGATATCCGCTGCGGATGCCGCGTGGTGGCAGGAGGGCCGTTTGCGAGGTCGAGTGCGCAGGCTGGCGGCGCATCGAGCGGGCGTGTGCAGCGCATCGATGCGTCGTGACAAGGTCATACCGTCGTGATCGCACTCTTGATTGCGAATTCGCTGGCGCTGGCCTCCCTGCTGATCATGCTGTCGAGCGGGCTGGCCCTGATCTACGGCCTCCGTGACGTCATCAATTTCGGGCACGGCGCGATCTACATGCTCGGTGCCTATCTTGGCTATACGATAGCCACAGTCGGGGGATTCTGGCTGGCGCTGCTGCTGGTGCCGATCTTGCTGGCGTTGCTTGGGATCGCATTCGAGCATCTGGCCCTACGGCCGTTGCAGAGGCGCTCGCACATCGAAGTCGCGCTGGTCACGCTGGGTCTCGGCATCATCGTCGGTCAAATCATCATTTACCTCTATGGCGGCGAGGCGCGCAGCGTCGACGCCCCGAAGATCCTTTCGGGATCGGTCACCATTCTCCACCTGTCTTACCCCGTATACCGCCTCTTCCTGATCGTGATGGGGCTCGGCTCCTGTGCGCTGCTCGCGCTATGGCTGCGCTGGACCTCGTCGGGACTGTATGTGCGGGCGGTCAGCCAGGATCCCTCGGTCGCGCGCATGATGGGCATCAATGCCGATCGCCTCAGCCTTCTGGTCACCAGCCTCAGCACCGCCTTTGCCGGCATCGCCGGGGTGCTGGCCGGGCCCTATTTGTCGGTCGATCCCGGAATGGACGTCGTCATGATCGTGAACTGCCTGATCATCGTGGTGATCGGCGGCACCGGCAGCATTGGCGGCGCAATCATTGCGGCGCTGCTGTTTGGCTTCGTTCAGGTCGCGGGATCGGTTTTCCTGCCCAATCTCGCAGCGCTCGTGCCCTACATCCTGCTGATGGTCGTGCTGCTGATCGCGCCGGGCGGCATTGGGCGCGGGAGGGTGCTGAGTTGAGCAACGGCGCGATGACCGACGACTTGCGTGCATCTGCCGCAACCACGCTCGGAGGTCCGTTCCCGCGGCGATCGCTTGCGATCGTCGTTGGATTGATCGGGCTGGGCGCCGGCGCTGTCGTTCCGACGTATGTCGCCAGCGATTTCGTGCTCCGTCTGGGCAGCGAGGGCTTGCTCCTAGGCTTGCTGGCACTGAGTGTCGCCTTCCTGATGAACCAAGCCGGTCTCGTGGCGCTCGGTGCCGCCAGCATCTACGGCGGCGCCGGATATTTGTTCGCTATCGGAATGAACGATTGGGGCCTGACGCCGACGGCTGCCTTGTGCGTCGCATTCCTGCTTCTTCTCGTCTATTCGGCCATGCTCGGCGCATTGATCGTCCGAACCAATCCGCTTGCCTTCATGATGCTGACACTGGCCGCCGGCGAGATGATGAGCCACGCTGTGCTGCTTGAGGGGTTGCGCGACTACACCGGCGGCGCAGACGGGCTTGTCGTGCGGATCAATGGATCGGTTTTCGGCGTCGACGCGGCGCGCTTTGCTGATCCGGCGCAGTTCTGGTCGCTCGCCTTCATTGTGACCGTACTGGTCGGACTGGCATTTCGGGGGATCGGACGGTCCCGTCTCGGTGCCGTGCTCCGCGCTATCAGGGAGAACGAGGAGCGGATGCGCTTCTCCGGCTTCAACACCTTCCTGCCGCGGCTGATTGGATATGTCCTGGTGAACGTCGTGGCCGCGATTGCCGGCTTTCTGCACGTACTCAATGCCGGCTTCGTGTCGCCGGAGAGCCTGGGCCTGTTTGTCAGCACCAATACGCTGGTCGCCGCGCTGATCGGTGGCATCTCCGGATCGCTCGGGCCGATCCTTGGCGGGTTGATCTTCGCATTTGCGCAGGACGAGTTCGGCGCGCGCGGGCTGACGCAGTTGCTGACCGGCATCGCCATCGTCGTGTTCATCGTCGTGTTCCCGCGCGGCGTCGTCGGTGGGTTGTCTGGCCTGTCGAAGCGGCTCGGCTGGCGGCGGGAGGCCTGACATGCTTGCGATCGAGAAACTGTCCGTGAGTTACGGCTCGGTGCGCGCGCTGAGCGACGTCGATCTCGATGTGCGCGGCGATGGCGTCCTGCACGGGGTCATTGGCCCCAACGGGGCGGGCAAGTCCACCTTGCTTGATGCGATCTGCGGCCGCCGGCGGCCGAGCTCTGGGCACGTCCGCTATTGCGGCGAGGACATCACGCGCCGATCGATCAGCTGGCGTCGTCGGCAGGGCATGGCGCGCTCGTTTCAACGCACCAGCATCTTCCAGGACCTGACCGTGCATGACCAACTCAGGTTGGTCGCGCAGCATCTCGGCGACGATCAACTCGACGATGTTATCGAGGTCATGGATCTCGGCGGCTATCTCAACCAGAAAGCGGGGCGCATCGCCTATGGTGTGCAGCGTCGGGTCGACGTCGCACTGGCTCTGATCGGCCGTCCCCGTCTCCTTTTGATGGACGAGCCGGGGGCCGGCCTGTCGGCCACGGAGACGCTGCGCCTTTTCGAGCATGTGCGCGATCTCGTCCGCGAGCGGCGGATTGCAGCCGTCGTGGTCGAGCACGACGTCGATGCCGTGTTCGCCTGCTGCGATATCGTCACCGTGCTGGATCTCGGTCGACATCTCGCCACAGGGGCGCCCGAAGCCATTCGCGCCGACAGTCGCGTTATTGCGGCCTATCTGGGGACGGCGGCATGAGCGCGCTACGAATCCAGTCATTGTTTGCCGGCTATGGCGCATCCACGGTGTTGCGTGGCATTGACCTCACGGTCGAAGAGGGGGAGTCCGTTGCGCTGGTCGGTCGCAACGGCGCAGGCAAGTCGACGCTGCTGCTCTCCGTGTTTCGCGAAACCAATATCTCGTCCGGCGAGATCTGGGTTCGCGACATCAGGATCGACAGCCTGCCGGGTTACACAGCTGCGAAGCTTGGCGTGTCGATTGCACCGCAGGGGCGCCGCATCCTGCCAAACCTGACGGTCAAAGAGAATCTGCTGCTGGGTCGGTCGACCGGCCGGGCAGGGCATTGGACCTTGAAGACCATCTACGAGCTGTTTCCCGTGCTCGAGGAGCGCGCCGATCGGCCCGGCACCATGCTGAGCGGCGGTCAGCAGCAGATGCTCGCGATCGGTCGCGCCCTGATGGCCAACCCCAGCCTCATCCTGCTCGATGAGCCCTCGGAAGGTCTTTCACCGGTGCTGATCGACGGACTGGTCGACACGCTCAACACAATTCGCAGCGCCGGCACCGGCGTGCTCGTCGTCGAGCAGCATCTCAGCCTCGTCAAGCGCGCGACCGACCGGTTCGTCATCCTGGCGAAAGGTGAGGTTGTCGGTTCAGGCGCGATCGCGGCCATTGGTGCTCCGGAGAACCAGGCACTGATGGCGATCTAACAAAAGACAACAGAGGAGGGAGGACATGAAGACACCATCCAAGGGGCTGGCTTTCGGCGCACTGCGCGCGGTTGCCGTTGGCGCAGCGATGGCCTTAGCCGTAACTACCGCGGCCTTTGCCGAGGATACGGTCAAGATCGGCGTCCTCCTGATCGACAGCGGACCGCTCGCGGGCCTGAAGGATACCCAGGTGAAGGCGGTCAACCTCGCGATCGAGCAGATCAACGCCGCCGGCGGCGCGGCAGGCAAGAAGCTGGAAGCGACCTTCATCTCCTATCCCGGCACGCCCGATACCGCGGTGGACGGCGCCACCCGCGCGGTCCAGAAGGACGGTGCGATGTTCATCACCGGCATGGACACATCGGCGGTGACGCCTGCGCTGCAGGCCAAGCTGCCGGCGCTGAAGGCGATCATGATGGAAGTGATGGCCAATGCCGACGGCCTCACCGGAAAGAACTGCACACCGAACTATTTCCGGGTCAATGCCAACGACTCCATGATCATGGGAACCTTCAGGGAGTTCCTGAAGGATCAGGGCATCAAGAAGTGGGACATCATTGCGGTCGACTATGCCGCAGGGCGTGATTCCGCGGACAAGTTCAAGGCGCTGGTGACCTCGCAGGGCGGAACCATCGGCAAGACCCTGTTCTCGCCCAACGGCACGCCGGATTTCGGCACCAAGATTTCGGAACTCGGCGCCGATCCGGCAGACGGCCTTTTTGTGACGATCTTCGGCAGCGATGCGATCAATCTCGCCAAGCAGCAGCAACAATTCGGTCTGTTCAAGAAATACAAGATGGTGCTGGGCAATTCTTTCGTGATCCCGCAGACCTTGCCGGCGCAGGGCGAGACCGTGCTGGGCGTCTACCAGAACATCGGCTTCGTGGCCGGCTTCCCCGGTGCGAAGACCGAGGCCTTCGTGAAGGCCTACAAGGACAAGTACAATGGCGAGCTCCCGCCTTACACCAGCGCCGACCAGTATGCCGCAATCGAATTGATCGCGGCGGGGCTTCAGAAAGCGAACTCGACCGACATCAACGCAGTTCGCACAGCGCTGTCCGGCCTCAAGACCGAGACGGTGCTGGGTGATGTGGAGGTCCGCGCAGGCGATCATCAAATTGCGCGGCGGATGGCGATCAGTCAGATCGCGATGGGTCCGGAGGGCAAGCCGGTCTACCAGATCAAGAAGATCGAGCCGGGGGCCGACATTATTCCGCCCGTCGACCCCGCCTGCAAGATGTGACGCCGGTCTCGTCTCGCTCGTGGCTAAGCCACGAGCGAGACCTTGCCGAACTGCGTTCCGGAGGCAAGTCGCGCAAGCGCCGAGGGAGCGTCTGCCATCGTGAAGGAGGTATCGATCACCGGCATGACCAGGCCGCGATTGAACACATCGAGCAGTTGCCGGAATTCACCGACGCTGCCGCCGGTCGAGCCGTAGATCTCCAGCTGGCGGATGAACACCCGCTGCAGATCGGCTGGCGGGTTGGAACCCGTGGTCGCACCGCAGGTGACGAGGCGGCCGCCGCGACGAAGGGAACGCAGCGATTCACCCCAGCTCGCTTCTCCGACGCTGTCGATCACCATGTCGACACCGCCACCGCTCATCTGCTGGATAGCGGCCGATACCCTCTCTGTCCGATAATTGACGCCACCATCCGCGCCCAGCGCGATGGCCCTGGCGATTTTCTCATCGCTGGAGGACGTGACGAAGACGCGGGCGCCGACCAGCTTTGCAAGTTGAAGGCAGGCGACCGCGACACCCCCGCCGATACCGACGATCATGACGCTTTCGCCGGGCTGCAGCGCACGCTTGCCGAACAGCATGCGCCACGCGGTCAGGTGACCCGTCATCAAGGCGCCCGCAGCCACCAAATCCGTGTCGTCGGGAAGAGGGAAGAAGCACGCGCTGGGCATTGCCACGTAGTCGGCGAAGCCGCCGTGGCGATGCTCACCCATGATCTTGACGTTTTCGCAGAGCGGTTGATCGCCCGCCAGGCAGTAACGGCATATGCCGCAAAAAGCTTCGGAGAAGAGGACCGCCTTAGTCCCCACCTTCAGCCCGCTTCCGGGTGCGGCCTCGACGATCTCGCCGGCCGCTTCGACGCCCATGACCTGCGGCAGCTGGTGGGTGATGCCGTTGCCATTGTCGCGCATGTAGAGATCGACGCGATTGACCGATGCCGCCGCGACCTTCAGCACGGACTCGCCAGCAGCCGGCACGGGATCGGGGAAATCGCGCCAGACCACGCCGTCCGCGCCGCGTCGTTCCAGGACTGCCGCCTTCATGTCCGTCTTCCTCCTGCTTCCGCCGCCGATCTAAACTGATGCACTAGCTCACGAAGATGAAGCGGCGTCATGCGGCCGCAGGCAAAAATTCTCGTCCATTTTACTGTTGCGGTCCATTCCAAATATAATACACTAGCGAACTAAATGCCGTCGAGAGCATCGATCAATCGTCATGGAGGCAACGTCATGAGCGAGCATCGTTTCGATCCCGTGGCGCATGCGCGCGCAATGCGTGCCAGCGGATTCTGGGTCGACAAGAGTTTCGACGAGTTCCTGCAGCAGACGATCGCCGCCACGCCCGACAAGCTCGCCTTGATGGCGGATCGCGCCGATCGCGACACGGCAAAACGCCTGACCTACGCCGAACTCGGCGATCTGATCTCCTGCGCAGCTGCCTCGCTGCGACGTCTGGGTGTTGGTTCAGGTGATGTCATATCGGTCCAGTTGCCGAACTGGTGGGAATTCGCGGTCATTGCGCTGGCAGCGTTCCGGGTCGGCGCGGTCGTCAATCCCCTGATGCCGATCTTCCGCGAGCACGAGCTCAATTACATGCTCGGCTTTGCCGAGACGAAGCTGCTGGTCGTCCCAAAACTGTTCCGCGGGTTCGATCACGAAGCGATGGCGCGCGCGCTGCAGCCGGGCCTGCCGAAGCTGAAGCAGGTCATCGTCGTCGATGGCGCGGGACCGGATGGCTTCGAGCAGGCCTTGCTGTCCGGCAGCGAGCGCCTCGGGCCGCCGCCGGTCGGCGAGATCGGCGCGCTGCCGGCCGACCGGATGGCCGTGCTGATGTTCACCTCGGGAACCACGGGTTCGCCGAAGGGCGTCATGCACTGCCTCAACACGCTGATGGGTTGTTGTATCGGACTAGGCGGGCGCTTCCGCCTCGATGCCTCCGATACGATGCTGGTCTGCTCGCCGCTCGGACACATGACGGGCTTTGCCGCGGGCATGCTGCTCGGCCTGAAGATCGGTGCCACCGTCATCTTCCAGGACATCTGGGAGCCCAAGCGCGGTGTCGCGATCATGGCAAAGGAGGGCGTCACCTATTCGGCCGGTGCTGCGACGTTCCTCGCCGACATGTGCGAGGCCGTAGCCACGGGTGCGAAGAAGCCCGCTGAATTGCGCAATTTCCTCTGTGCGGGCGCCCCGATCCCGCCTGCATTGATTGATCGCGCCTATCGGGAGCTCGATCTCAAGGTCTGCTCGCTCTGGGGCATGACAGAGTCGCTCTCGAGCACGCTGACCGAACCTGAGCGTGCACTCGAGAAATCCTCGAAGACGGATGGGCGTCCTGTCGACGGCGTTGCAGTCAAGGTGTTGCGCATGGACGGCTCTCCGGCGGCGGTTGGAGAGCGCGGGCTGCTCAAGGTTCGCGGCGCCCAGATGTTCCTCGGCTATTACAAGCGGGAGGACATGGAGCCGTTCGACGCCGACGGCTGGTTCGACACCGGCGACATGGCCTATATGGACGACGAGGGCTACATCCGGATTGACGGCCGCATCAAGGATATCATCATTCGCGGCGGCGAAAACGTTCCGGTCTTCGACATCGAAAACCTGATGTTCAAGCTGCCGGCCGTGCTCTCGGTCGCGATCGTCGGCTATCCGGATCCAAGGCTCGGGGAACGGGCTTGCGCATTCGTGGTCCTGCGTCCCGGCACGACGCTCGACCTGGCGACCGTGCAGGCACACATGGCCGAGCACAAGGTCGCCAAGCAATATTGGCCGGAGCGCATTGAGCTCGTCGCGGACCTTCCGAAGACGCCGGCCGGCAAAGTGCAAAAATTTCAGCTTCGCGAGATCGCCAAGGCGTTCGCCGAGCCGGCCCAGAAGGCCAGCGCATGACGGGACGTCTCAAGGACCGCGTTTGCGTCGTCACCGGCGCGGCACGCGGCATCGGCTTCTCGATCGCCGAGCGGTTCGGTCAGGAGGGCGGACGGCTGGCCTGTGTCGATATCAGCGCGCGCCGCCTGGAGCCTGCGGTCGGCCGGCTGAAAGAGATGGGGTTCGACACGCGAGGTTACGAAGTCGATATCGGGCAGCGCGAAGCCGTTCACGCGATGTTTGGCCGCATTGAGCGCGAGTTCGATGCGCCGGTCGCTGTGCTCGTCAACAACGCCGTGTTTGCGCGCTTCGAGCCGTTGCAAGAGATCACTGTCGACACGGCGGAGCGGATGTTCGCCGTCGGCGTGCATGGCCTGATCTGGGCGACGCAGGCCGTGGTGCCGCAGATGGAGCGCCGTGGCGGCGGCGCGATCGTCAATCTGAGCTCGGTCTCGGCGTTTCATCCGGCCAAGGATTCCATCGCGTATTCTGCGCTGAAAGCCGGTGTCGTCGGGCTGTCGCGGGCCTCGGCCATCGAGCTGGCGGCGAAGCGGATCCGCGTCAATGTGATCGCGCCGGGCATGATCGGAACGCCGGCCTCGATTGCGCAGTTCGATGAGGCGACGATTGCCGCCCGGCAGGCCGAGATGCCGGGCGGGCGCTTTGGTGCGCCCGAGGAGATCGCGGCCTTGGCAGCGTTCCTTGCCAGCGACGACGCAAGCTACATCCAGGGCGCGGTCATCACCGCCGATGGCGGTTGGACGGTTCCTGCAAAATAGGAGAAAGCCCATGAAGCGGCTCGAAGGCAAGCGCGCGGTCGTCACCGGCGGCGGAAGCGGTATCGGCCGCGCCAGCGCCATCCGCTTCGCGCGCGAAGGCGCAGCCGTGCTCGTCGTCGGACGTGCGGGCAATGCGGAGGAGACGGCTGCGGCGATCCGCAGCGAGGGCGGGATCGCCTCCGCCATGATCACGGATGCCGCGGTCGAGGAGAACGTGGCGGCGATCGTGTCGCGTTGCGTTTCGGAACTCGGCGGGCTGGAGATCTTCTTCGCCAATATCGGCGTGACCGGGACCAATACGCCACTGCTGGAGCAGACGGTGGAGGAATGGTCCGAGGTCTATCGCATCAACACGATCAGTTGCTTCCTCGCCATCAAATACGCCGGCCGCCACATGACGGCGCAAGGCTATGGCTCGATCATCCTGACCTCGTCGGCGGCATCATTGCGCGCCAATGCGGGTGCGATCTCCTATAGCGCAAGCAAGGCCGCGGTGAACAATCTGGCGCAGACGGCGGCCAATGCCTTTGCCGGCACCGGCGTCCGCGTCAACGCCGTGTTGCCCGGTCTCGTCGAGACCCAGCTGACGCGAAAGGTCTTCGAGGATGCGCGTGCGCGCGGCGTCGAAGCCAAGCTTGGCCACGTCACGCCGCTGAAGCGCCCGGGACGTTCCGAGGAGATCGCGGCGGCGGCCGCATTTCTGGCGAGTGACGATTCCTCGTATGTGGATGGGCAGCTGCTATCGGTCGATGGCGGCGTCAGCAGCACGCATCCTTATGGCCGGATCGCGCTCTAGCGGCGCGGCCAGCTCAACAAGAACAACAGAGACAGGAGAGGCGCCGTGGATTTCGAACTCCCGAAGGAGATCACCGACAAGCTCGCCGAGCTCGATGCTTTCATCGAAGCCGAGATCAAGCCGCTCGAACGCGACAACATCAAGTTCTTCGATCACCGTCGCGAGAATGCGCGCACCGATTGGGACAATGACGGTCGTCCCCGGGATGAATGGCGTGGTCTGATCAGCGAGATGGAGCGTCGCGCCGACAAGGCCGGGCATCTGCGTTATGGCCTGCCCAAATCGTGCGGCGGACAAGGCGCCTCAAATTTGGCGATCGCCGCAATCCGCGAGCATCTGGCGGCCAAGGGCCTTGGCCTGCACAACGATTTGCAGGATGAATCGTCGATCGTCGGCAATTTTCCGATCATCCCGGCACTGGCTGATTATGGGACCGAGGAGCAGAAGACCTATATCGAAGGCATCATCACGGGAAAGAAGCATCTCTCCTTCGGCCTGACCGAGCCGGGTCACGGCAGCGATGCCACCTGGCTCGAGACGTCGGGCGTGCGCGACGGCAATCATTGGGTCATCAACGGCCGCAAGCGCTGGAACAGCCAGGTCGCGCGGGCACATGCCAATCTCGTGTTCGCCCGCACCTCCGGCAAGCCGGGAGAAGCCAAGGGCATCACGGCGTTCATCGTGCCGACCGACACGACCGGCCACAACGTGCTGTACAATCACTGGACCTTCAACATGCCGAGCGATCACGCAGAGACGGAGCTCGTCAATGTGCGGGTGCCCGACAGCGCGATCTTGCACAGGGAAGGCGAGGGCCTTGTCGTCGCCCAGCGCTTCGTGCACGAAAACCGCATCCGTCAGGCGGCGGCGAGCGCAGGCGCCGCGCGCTATTGCATCCAGGAGGCTGTCAAATATGCGCGATCGCGCGTCGCGTTCGGCGAGCCGCTTGCCAAGAAGCAGGCCGTCCAGTTTCCCCTGGTCGAGCTTTGGGCGGAATACCAGATGCTGCGAAATTTCATCTTCCGGACCGCGTGGCAGATGGATCGGCAGAACCCGCTGACGATCAGCGATATGGTGTCGATCTGTAATTTCCGTGCCAACCGGTTGTGTTGTGAGGCGGCCGATCGCGCCATGCAGGTGCATGGCGGCATGGGCTACAGCCGTGCACTGCCTTTCGAACACATCTACCGCCATCATCGCCGCTACCGCATCACGGAGGGAACCGAGGAGGTGCAGATGCGTCGTGTGGCGCAATATCTGTTCGGCTTTAGCGGCAAGAGCGCGAGCTGAGCGTCATGAATCCGCATGTCGGCGATGGCCTGGATTTCGACCTGCGAAGGCTGGATTCCTATCTGAAGGACTGGCAGGGCGGATCTGCGACCACGGATGTCACGCGCACCAGCGGCGGAATGTCGAACCCAACCTATTTCGTGACGCGGGGCGACTGGCGTGCCGTGCTGCGCAAGCAGCCCAACAGTGTCCTGATGCCGTCGGCGCATGCCATCGACCGCGAATATCGTGTGCTTACTGCGCTCGAGGATAGCGCCGTCCCGACACCGAAACCGCTTCGCTACTGCGAGGATCGGGAGATCCTTGGTACGCCTTTCTATCTTATGGAATGGCTTGAGGGACGTGTCGTCTATGACTATGCGCTGCCGGGATTCTCGCGCGAGGAACGCACCGCCTGCTATCGCTCGACGTGCATGACGCTGGCGGAGATTCACAAACTGGATTTCGCGGGCCTCGGCCTTGGCGACTACGGCAGACCCGGAAACTATTTCGCACGTCAGCTCAATCGCTGGTCCAAGCTGTGGGGCGAATATCGCAAGGGTGATGACGATAATCCGGCGCTCGACAGAATGGTGCTTTGGCTGGGCGAGCGCGTGCCGGAGAGCGAGACCCTGGCATTGTGCCATGGTGATTTCCGGATGGCGAATGTCGTGTTCCATCCGACCGAGCCGCGCGTCATCGGTGTGCTCGACTGGGAATTATCGACACTCGGCCATCCACTCGTGGACCTCGCCTTCAACAGCCAAGCCTGGCGCATGGCACCGGACGAGAACGGAGGATTGCTCGGGTTGCCGCTCGACGAGATGGGGATTCCGAGCGAGCGGGAGTATCTCGAACATTATTACGAATGCGCGGCGGCGACCGAGCGGCTGACAGTCTTTCACCAGGTCTTTGCGATGTTCCGCGGGGCGGTCGGCAGTGCCGGCGTGGCGGCGCGCGGCGATCTCGGCAACAACGTGTTGCCCGATGCCGCGAACGTGGGCCGGCGTCTCGCGCGTGCCTATGCGACGCGCGGGATGGCGTTGATTGAGAGCGACCGATGAGCATGGCGGAGCGGCCAACGATGAATGTCGACGAGGCGATCCGTCTCCGGAGGTCCGTTCGCGGGTTCCTTCCGCGCGAGGTGCCGGAGGCGACCTTGCGCGAGGTCTTTGCGCTTGCACAGTGCGCGCCGTCGAACTGCAATGTTCAGCCCTGGATGCCGCATGTCGTATCCGGCGACAGGCTGAGGCGCCTTCGCGAAGCGCTGGTTGCCGCCGGAATGCGTGACGAGCCGATCAAGCCGGATTGGCCGGCTGACGGAAAGTTCGTCGGAATCTATCGGGAACGCCAGGTTGGGGCGGCGCAGGCGCTTTACGGAGCGATGGGCGTGGCGCGAAGCGATACGGTGGGGCGCAAGCTCGCCTATATCCGCAATCATGCGTTTTTCGATGCGCCCCATGCCGTGTTCATCTTCATGCCGGCGCCGTTTGACACGCGTGAGGCAACCGATATCGGCATGTACGCGCAAACGCTGATGCTGGCCCTGACGGCGCGCGGGATCGCTTCCTGCGCGCAGGGCGCACTTGGACTGTTTCCAGACATTGTCCGCGAGCAGCTTGGGGTTGCCGCGAACTACAAGCTGCTGTTCGGCATCTCGTTTGGCTACGAGGACCACGACGTCAAGGCCAACGCGGCACGGGTCGACCGGGCCGAGATCACCGACGTCGTACGCTTTCATCGCTGAGGGGAATTCGTCTTGACCGGTCCTTTGCAAGGCTTTCGTGTCGTCGAGATGGGCGGTATCGGACCCGCGCCCTTTGCCGGAGCGCTGCTCGGCGATCTCGGGGCGGATGTGGTGCGGATTGACCGCATCGCGAAACTGGGTGTTGAACCGGATCTGCCGGCGCAATTCGATTTCTACAATCGCAACAAGCGCTCGGTGGCACTCGATCTCAAGAAGCCGGAGGCGATTGCGACCGTGCTGAAGCTCGTGGCGCAGGCGGATGCACTGATTGAAGGGTTTCGTCCAACGGTGATGGAGCGGTTAGGGCTGGGACCGGAGGTGTGCCATGCGGCCAATCCTCAGCTGGTCTATGCCCGCATGACGGGCTGGGGGCAGGAGGGGCCTCTGGCGCAGGAGGCGGGACACGACATCAACTACCTCGCGCTAACCGGCGCGTTGCACTGCCTCGGCGATGCCGACCGGCCGCCGCCGCCGCCACTCAATCTCGTCGCCGACCTCGGCGGCGGTGCTCTCTATCTGGTCGTCGGGCTGCTCTCGGCGGCGATGGAGGCGAGGAGATCAGGGCAGGGGCAGACAGTCGACGTCGCCATGATCGATGGCGTGACGCACCTGATGTCGGCGTTTCAGGCGTTCCGCCAGCAGGGTAGCTGGACCGCGGAGCGGACGGACAACATCGTCGACGGCGGGGCACCGTTCTATCGTACGTATGCCACGAGTGACGCGAAATTCGTCGCTGTCGGCGCGATAGAGCCGCACTTCTACGCCAATCTGTTGAACATGATGGGTCTTCGCGCCGAAGAATTGCCCGATCAGAACGATCGTTCGGCGTGGCCACGCATGCGTGAGCGATTTGCCGGCATCTTCGCCCAGCGGACGCGCGACGAGTGGGTCGCTGCCGCGATGGGCCGCGATGCCTGTCTGGCGCCCGTGCTGACGATCGACGAGGCGCCGTCGCATCGGCAGATGGAAGCGCGAAATGCCTATGCGACATTCGACGGCGTTCGGCATCCGAGCCCGGCACCACGCTTTTCGCGTACGCGTTCAGAACTACGTCGACCGCCCCCGGCGCCAGGGCGCGACAGCCGTCATGCGCTGGCCGATTGGGGATTCGGAGCGAACGAGATTGCAGCGCTCGAAGCTGCCGGCGCGATGGTGCAGGCATAACAACCGACACTTCACAGCAGAGGCTAAGATGGCGGCATCTGAATCAATCCTTTCGATACGCAGTGCTTCGGACGACAAGTCGATCAGCGTGTATCGATGGAGGAGTGATGTTCGCGTGCGCGGGGTCGTTCAGATCGCTCACGGCATGGGCGAGCATCCGCTCAGGTATCGGGCGATCGCTGAATTCCTCGCGACCAACGGCTTCGCTGTGTATGCAAACGACCACCGTGGCCACGGACAATCTGCATCGGATGCAAACGAGCTCGGCGAATTCGGTGCGGGTGGCTTTCCTGCGGTCGTCGACGACATGGTGCAGGTAAGTCAGGCCGCGCGCGCCGAGGCCGCCGGCGCACCTCTCATTCTGCTCGGACACAGCATGGGGTCGTTTGCGGCGCAATTGTACATTTTGGGCAACAGCCAACTGCTCGATGGAGTGGCTCTTTCGGGGTCGGCAGCTCTGGATCTGCTCGGCGCAGCCGCTGCTACCGGGCGGTGGAAATTGGAGGACCTTAATGCCGGGTTCGAGCCCGCGCGCACGCCATTCGATTGGCTAAGCCGGGACGAGTCAGAGGTGGACGCCTACATCTCGGATCCACTTTGCGGCTTCAACGTTAGCCAAGGGTCCTATGGGTCGCTCTTCTCAGTTGCATCAAGACTCGCCAGCATCCCAGACCTCAACCGCATAGATAAGGATCTTCCGATCTTTCTGTTCGCCGGCGACAAGGATCCCGTGAATGCGAACCTCGTGTGGTTCTATCCTCTGATTGATCGTTATCGCGAAGCAGGACTGCGGGACGTTTCTGCTCACGTCTTTGGTGGCGCGCGGCACGAAGTGCTCAATGAGACCAATCGATCTGAGGTGTTCGCGGTTCTGCTGGCATGGGTCAATCGTGTCGTATCGTCCACGAGGTCCTCGGTCGCATGACGCAGGATTTGGCCGCGTGCGACTGCGTTCCCGATGATGGTGTTCTCAAGTGGGGGCTAGGTGCGGAGCGTAATGCGGTGATGGGCAAGCGTACAGGTGAGACAAGGCTGTTCATTGTCAGGCATGGGGCTCCCCACGAGGATCATCCCGTCGAGCCCGGTGATCCACCCCTTACGATGGAAGGCCGCCAACAGGCGGCCATGCTGGCCACACGGCTTGCTGCCGAGGGCATCGATCGCATCGTATCGAGCCCACAACGGCGCGCTTGTGAGACGGCGCAGCCATTGGCCGATCGGCTTCGCTTGCCAATTGAGGTTCTGGATGGACTTGCCGAGGTGGACCGTGGCACCGACCGTTATCGTTCTCCCGAGACGATCAAGCGCGAGACACCGGAGAGGTGGCATGAATTCCTCGCCTCACCCATCGCCTATTTCGGGCTGAACGAGGTGGAATTCCGTTTGACGGTCCTTGGGACATTCTCGGAGTTGTTGGCCTCCGATGCGCGTGCCATCGCTGTTTTCAGCCATGGCACGCCGATCAGGGTGATCCTCCAGCACGCCCTCGCGCTGGAGAATCGACTTACGCTCTCGATCGGCCATTGCTCCGTGACACGCATCTCCGGCACCTCCATTGACGAGATGACCGTCGAGTGCGTGGCCGACCGGTGAATGCAGTCCGGCGCAGGCGCTAATCCGCCGAGACGGGATCGCCGGACAGCGTCCAGCTTGTTCCGTCGAACTTGGCGATACGGAGAATCTTGAACGGTGTATAGTCGCCGGGCGCGGTGCTGATCGAGACGCCGGGCAGCATCAGCGGCATTCTGGTGCCGTGAAGCGAGGTCGCCTGGCGGATGAGGTTCTCCCGGGTCAGCTCGTCTCCGCATTTCTTCAAGACCGTCGTGAGGGCGTTCACGTTCATGTAGGCAACCAGGACGGAGTAGTCGTCGGGATTGGCCGACGGGGCGTATTTTTTGAGGAAAGCCTTGTAAGTCTTCATCTCTTCGTCGTCCGCCCAGGCGGGATCGCCCGGTTGCTTGAGGAATTGCGTTGTGACCAGACCCTTGGATGCATCGAGCCCGGCCGGCTTCAGGACGGTCTCGACCGATGCTGTCGAGCCGCCGATGACGTGGAGCGGGCTCCAGTTGAGCTCACGCACCTTGCGGATCGATTGCGCAGCCGCCTTGGCCGCTGACTGCTCGATGAACGTATCGACGCCTGCCGCCTTGAGCTGGACGATCTGGGAATCGATCGTGGGGTCGGCGAGCTCGTAGGAGACTTCGGCCACGATCTGCGACGCCTTGGGTCCGAGCCCCGCGCGCAGTCCCTTGACATAGTCTCGGCCGAAATCGTCGTTCTGATAGAGGATCCCGATCTTCGCATCGGGTTTTGTACTTAGGATGTATTTCGCAATAACCCGGCCCTCGGTTTCGAAGTCCGGATAGAGTGGCACCGTCCACGGGAAGGTCTTGGGATCGTTGAAGCGGCGCCCGCCAGCGGTGATGAAGAGCTGCGGAACTTGCTTCGAGTTCAAATATTTCTGGATCGCGACGTTGGGTACCGTGCCGATGGTGCCAACCTCGGCGAGGATGCCGACGTCCTCGATGAGCTTGCGCGATTGTTCCACTGCCTTCGGGGCGCTGTAGGCGTTATCGAGCTGCGTGAAGTTGATCTTGCGGCCGTTGACGCCGCCCTGTTCGTTGATCATCTCGAAATAGCCGACCACGGCGCGGCCGGCGCCGGCACCAAAGGCCGACGCCGGGCCGCTGAGCGGCGTCGATTGTCCTAGCTTGATTTCGGTGTCGCTCGCACCCGGTCCATAGGCCTTTTGGGCTCTGACCGGCGTCGAGGCAAGCGCTGCCGATGCCGCAATGACGCACACAATTCCGCTGAAGCTGCTCCTCAAGACCTTTCCTCCCAATGTTGTTTGTTCTTGTCGTTGTTATCGTAGAAGCTCGCGGGCAATGACCATGCGCTGGATCTGATTGGTGCCTTCGAAGATCTGGGTCAATTTGGCGTCGCGCATCATGCGTTCGACCGGATAGTCCATGGTGTAGCCGTAGCCGCCGAAGATCTGCACGGCATCAGTCGTCACCTTCATGGCCATGTCGCTGCCGACGCATTTGGCCATGCTGGCGAGCAGGTTCAGGCGCTTCCAGTCGCCGGCGTCGCCGGCTCGCGCACATTCATAGACGAGCGCGCGTGCGGCCTCGATCTGCATGGCCATGTCGGCCAGCATGAACTGCACGCCCTGAAACTCGGAGATCGACTTCTTGAACTGCTTGCGCTCTTTCGCGTAGCCGATGCAGACGTCGAGTGCGCCCTGCGCAAGTCCGACGGACTGTGCGCCGATCGTCGGACGGTTGAGGTCGAGGGCGCGCATCGACGCGCGAAAACCCTTGCCTTCCTCTCCAACGAGATTTTCAACGGGGACGCGGACATTGTCGAAGAAGATCGGCGTGTTGGGCGCGCCGCGGAAGCCCATCTTGCGTTCGTGCCGGCCGAAAGTGATGCCCGGCATGTTCTTTGGCTCGACAATGAACGCACTGATGCCGTCCGCGCCGGAGCTGTCGCTGGTCCGCGCCATCACGACGATATAGTCCGCGGCCACGCCGTAGCTGCACCATTGCTTGCGTCCATTCAGGACGTAGCAGTCGCCGTCCTTCTTGGCGCGGGTATTGATGGCGGTGACGTCGGAGCCGGCCTGGGGCTCCGAGATCGCGATCGCGGTCACGATGCCGCCTTTGGCGATGATCGGCAGAAATCTCTTGCGTTGTTCCTCCGAGCCGAAATGGAGCAGTGGCATGATGAACATCGTGTTCAATGCCGCGATCGAGGCGCAGGCGGGAGAGAACCTCGCGATCTCTTCGCGCGCGATGCAGGCCAGCGTCAAATTGCCGTTTGGTCCGCCGTACTGCTCAGGGACCCACAGCTGCATCAGTCCCATTTCGCCGAACAGCTTGACGATATCGAGCGGGAAGCGATCCGTCTCGTCGATTTCGGCTGCGATGGGCGCCACGTGCCTGGCGGCCATCTTCCGGATGTTGTCGCGGAACGCGATCTGCTCCTCGGTGAAGCTCATGAGGCGGCCTCTCTGCACATTTTTGTTGGGAGGCCCAAAAAGGGGCTTCCATTGAATGGGTGATCCATTTAATAATTCACCGCATGTCGTCCAAGTCAAGCCCCCAGACGCCCGTCAGTCCCCGACGTTCTTCGCCCAAGCGGCGGGAGCGGGGATCCGATCTCCGTGCGGCTGGCGCACCTGCGCCGCTAACGTTTCGCCCCATCCACACGCGTCGCGCCTTCGAGGAAATCTGCGAGCGCATTCGCGAGCAATTGGCACTCGGCGTGCTCAAGCCCGGCGACAAGTTGCCGGCCGAGCGCGATCTCGCGCAGCAGCTTGGGGTAAGTCGCAATGTTCTCAGGGAGGCGCTCCGCAGCCTGGAGATGGCTGGCGTGCTTCGGCTTCAGAAGGGAGTCAAAGGCGGCGCTTTCGTTCAGACCGGCGACACCAGCCGCATGAACGTTGTCATGCAGGACATGCTCAGTCTCGGCACGATCTCGGTGCGGGAATTGTCGGAGGCGCGGATCAGCGTTCTGGATCTCGTCGTTCGCTTGGCGTGCGTGAACGCGCGGCAATCGGACTTTGTCGCGCTTGATGCCAACATTGAACGTACCGATGTCGCGACCGCCGAAGGTCGCCTGTTGGACCGGGTCGAGTGCTCGCGGGAGTTCTACAAGATCTTGGCAGGGGCGACCGGAAACAAGGTGATCGCCATGATCGTGGACTCTGTCACCGAGATTCATATGCGCTTCGTCTATGCGAAGGTTGCATCAAGCGGGGTTGCGATGCCGCGGCTCGCCGAGCGACGCCGGCAATTTGTAACGGCGCTGCGCGAGCGAAATGTCACCTCCGCCATCCGCTTGATGCGGAGTCATCTGGAGGCGGTGCAGCGGATGTTGGAGCAGGATCCGGGAGCAATGTCTCTCCAGGTCGCGCTTGCGGAGATGCAGCCGGGCATGACGAGGCGCTGAAGCGACCGCCGCACACGGTCAGGAATTCGTCAATCAACAACAAGATCAAACGGAGGAAAATGTGTCCCCTTACGCCAAATATGAATGCCTGACCGTCGAGGTCGCCGACAAAGTCGCCACCGTGACTTTAAACCGGCCGCAAGCGCGCAACGCGATCAATCAGAAGCTGATCCGCGAGCTCCGTACGATCTGGGACGACCTTGCCGACGATCATAGCGTCAACGTCGTGGTGTTGACCGGTGCGGGAGATTTCTTCAGCGTCGGCGGTGACGTCAAGGCGATGTCCGAGCGCCCGGGCGGCGACGTGCTTGAGGAGGGTGAGGTCCACGATCCCATGATCAGCCGTCGCGGCGTGACCCGCCAGCTCGAGCTGGACAAGCCGATTATCGCCGCCATCAACGGCGATGCGATTGGCCTTGCGGCAACCCATGCGCTGCTCTGCGACATCACGGTGATGGCCGAAGACGCGCGCATTGGGGATACCCATGTCTCGCGCGTCGGCCTGGTGGCCGGTGACGGCGGGACGGTGATCTGGCCGTTGCTGATCGGCATCAACAAGGCCAAGGAATACCTCATCAGGGGCACTCTTCTGAAGGGCAAGGAGGCCGAGCGCATCGGGCTCGTCAATCACATCGCGCCGCGCGCCGAGGTGCTGGCGAAAGCCCGGGAGATCGCGATCGAGCTCGCGAATGGTCCGACCTGGGCCATCCGCTGGACCAAGCTCTCGATCAATCAGATCGTCAAGGACAGGGTGAACATGCTGCTCGAAGCCTCGATGGCGCTCGAGCAGGTCACGTTCGAAACCGCCGATCACAAGGAAGCGACGACGTCGTTCAAGGAGAAGCGCAAGCCCAGGTTCGGCCAAGGCTGATCCGCTCATGGACGCCGCAGTGCTTCCAGGCGACGATCTTGCGCAGATGCTCCGGGATTCCCTGCGAGGGTTTCTCGGCGAGCATTGGAAGGCCGATTGCCTGAGGGACGGGCCGGCGCCGCGGGACATCGCGGCGATATGGACCAAACTTGTCGGACAAGGCGTCGCGGCACTAGGCTGCAATCGGGACGAAGGGGGGCTTCGCGAAGTGGCGGTCGTGCTCGGTGAGCTCGGCCGCGCCGGATGCCCGGCGCCAATGTGGTCTGCGGCCCTGGCCAACTTCGCGCTGGCGACCGCGCGGTCTCCGGTAGCGATCGATCTTCTGCGAGGGCTGCACGAGGGGGCGGCTCGGGTAGCATTTTCATTCGGCGCAATCGATCCGGACCAAGGCGCGGGCTCGATCCGTATCAGCGACGGCCATGCGGTCGGATTGCTTCGTTTCGTGCAGGCCGCGGGCGGCTGTACGCATCTGCTCGTTGCGGTCGATCGCTCCACCCTTGCTGTTGTGGCTCTCGAATCCGCCGGCGTCGGGATGGTGCCGACACGCGCCATGGGGGCGTGGGGGCTCTATGAGGTGCGGCTGAGTTCAGTGCCGGCCGCGCTTGTTCCCGTGGAGGAAGGCGCGCTGGATGAGCTCCTGCTCAAGGCAAAGCTCGCGCTGATAGCGCGAGCACACGGCGCCGCCCGGCGTGCCTTCGAGCTCGTGACGGACTACGCCCGGGACCGTCGCCAGTTCGGACAACCGATCGGCAAGTTCCAGGCGATCCAGCACAAGCTCGCGAATGGGCTCATCGCCCTGGAAGGTGTGCGCCTGATCGTAGACCATGCAGCCAAGCTACACGATCTGGGCGATCGCGATTGGCGTTACTTCGCCGATTGTGCTGTCGCCTTCGGCAGCGACGCGTTACGGCGCGTCTCGCTCGAGACCCACCATGCCTTCGGGGCGATCGGCTACGCTGACGAACACGAGGCACCTTTGCACTTCAAGCGGGTGCATCTGGATACGATCGCGCTGGGCGGAGCGGCGCAAGCGAAGCGTTCTATCGCCTCATTCCTGCTTGAGCCCGGCAGCACGGGGTTGCCGGAATATGATCTTGGTCCTGCCGGCAACGCCTTGCGCAATCAGGTTAGGTCGTGGCTACAGCAAAACTGGTCGGGAGAGAGGAAGGCTGCATTCGACGGCAAGCCATTCTCAAAACGGGAATTCGACGCCGATTTTGCGCGCGACATTGGCGAAACCGGCTGGATCGGCCTTGGCTGGCAGGAGCGGTTCGGCGGCCAGGCGCGGTCTCCGTTGGAACAGATTGCCCTCATGGAAACGATGGAGCGGGGAGAGGCGCCGCGGATCGGCGCGGCGATCCAGGCCAATGCATTGATGATGTTCGGGACACCCGAGCAGCAACGGACATATCTGCCCGAAATCCTGCGCGGCGAGGCCATGCATGGCATGGGCTACAGTGAACCGCAGGCAGGCTCCGACCTTGCGGCGTTGCGGACCAGTGCGGTGCGTGACGGCGATCAATGGGTGATCAACGGCCAGAAGATCTGGACCACGACGTGGTGGGGCAAATACATGTTCCTTGCCGCGCGGACCGATAAGGACGCCAAGCCGCAGCATGCTGGCATCAGCATGTTCATCGTGCCGATGAACGCTGCCGGAGTCACGATCCGGCCCTCGACGACGATGTACGACGGCTCCTTTGCCAACATCTTCTATGACAACGTTCGAATTCCGGCGGAGAACATCGTCGGAGAGGTCAATGGCGGCTGGAAGGTGCTGACAGGCGCGCTGGCTTTCGAGCGTGGGCTGGTCGGCGGCGGTATTATCCTGAAGGTCGCGCATGCATTCGAGCAGTTGCGCGGGCATGTCATGGCCAGGGACGATGCGGGGCGAGCGCTCAGCGATGATCCCATCATCCGCGAGCGCATGGCGACGCTCGCGGCCGAAATTGAAGTTGGCCGAGGCCTGATGATGCATTGCGCGGAGCTCGCCGCCGATGGCGTGACGCCGCCGGAATATGGCGCGATCAGCAAGGTCTTTTCCGGGGAGCTGATGGAGCGTTTCGGCGAAGCCGCGCTCGACATGTTCGGCATGCGGGCAACCCTGTCCGAGCAAATGCCCGGTGCGATCGACAATGGCCGTTTCGAGCAAAATCTGCGGCATTCGCTGATGTGGGTTATCAGTATCGGGACCAACGAGATCCAGCGCAGTCTCATTGCACAACGCGCGTTGGGACTCCCCAGATAGGAGCGAACGTATGCAACAGCAGCAAGCAGCAAACCTGCCACTCGAGGGCATGCGCGTGCTCGATTTCTCGATCATGCTGGCCGGTCCTTACTGCGCACGGCTGCTTGCCGATGTCGGGGCCGAAGTGATCAAGATCGAGCCGCCGGAAGGCGACGACATGCGGCTCAGGACACCGCTCCGTGACGGCCACAGCGCCTATTTCGGTCAGCTCAATGCCGGAAAGCGCAGCCTTGCCCTCGATCTGAAGAGCGCCGATGCGATCAAGCTTGTGCACCAGCTGGTCAAGGAAACGGACATTCTGGTCGAGAATTTCAGGCCCGGTGTGATGGAGCGTCTGGGACTCGGCTACGATGCACTGCGAACGATCAATCCACGGCTGATCTATTGCTCCATATCTGGCTACGGGCAGTCCGGCCCTGCGGCGGAGCGTGCGGCCTATGCCATGATCGTTCACGCCGAGAGTGGCTTCGATCGGTCATTGATGCGCTATGCCGGCGATCGGGATCGGCCGGCGTCCGGCGCCATTTTCGTCGCGGACGTCCTTGGCGGCATCTTCGGCTATTCCGCGATTCAAACCGCGCTGGTTCAGCGCGCTCGGACCGGTGTCGGCCAGCGGATCGACGTCGCCTTGATGGACTGCATGCTCAATTTGCTCGTCTACGAGCTGCAGGAGGCCCAGTTCCCGATCCGATCGTCGCGCCCCACCTATGGTCCGGTGCGAACCCTCGATGGCGACATCCTGATTGCGCCGATTACGCCACGGAATTTTGCAGCACTTTGCGAGGTGACGGGGCAGAGCGAGCTCGCCAATGACCCGCGATTCAAGACCGTGCCGGGACGCGGGGCGAACTGGACCGCAATGATGCAGGTCATCGAAAAATGGACCGAGCGTCACACGGTGCGCGAATGCATGGCAGCACTCGACAAGGCGGGCGTTCCAAGTGCCGAATATCGAGATCCCGGTGCGACCTTGTCCGATGCGCATCTCCTGGAGCGCGGCTCTTTCGCCACGATTGCGGACGGGGCCGGGGAGTTCATGGGCGTCAACGCGCCCTGGAAAATGTCGGGCGCGGCGACGTCGATGCAGCGCGACATTCCCGCGGTCGGTGCACATCGCGATGACGTATTGTCGCGGGTCCTGGGCTTGTCGGGAGAGGCGATCGTGCGCCTGGCTGAGATGGGCGCGTTCGGAAGTCAGGCTGGAAAGGGCGGTTGACCGTCATGTCCACGCCAGAAACCGTTGGCACGACGAATGTCGTGACCGCAATCGCAAATGGTCCCTCAGATCCATTTGAGATCGCCAAATGCGAGCTTCAGGCACCGCGTGCTGGCGAGGTTCGGGTCCGGGTCCATGCCTGCGGAATCTGCCATACCGATCTGGCGGTGAAGCTTCAGCATATCCCGATTCCGCTGCCGAAGGTTTTGGGGCACGAAGGAGCAGGGGTCGTCGAAGAGATCGGCCCCGGTGTGACTGAATGCCAGCCCGGCGACCATGTGCTGATGAGCTTCGGTTCGTGCGGCGAATGTGGAAATTGCCGGGACGGGGCAGTCGGCTATTGCGACCATTTTCGTGCCATCAACCTGTTCGGAGAAAGGGCCGGTGGGTCGGCATTGGCGCGCGATAAAAAGGAGCTTGGTGGGCACTTCTTTGCCCAATCTGCCTTCGCAACCCATGCCATCGCGACCGCCAGGAACATCGTCAGGGTCGATCGCGATCTGCCGCTGGAACTGCTCGCGCCGCTCGGATGTGGAATTCAGACCGGCATGGGTTCGGTCATGAACGTGCTGCGGCCAAAGGCCGGCACATCGATCGCCGTGTTTGGCGTCGGAGCCGTTGGCCTCTCCGCGATCATCGCCGCAAGGATGGTCGGCTGTTCGACAATCATCGCCGTCGACGTCGTCCCGGAGCGATTGCGTGTCGCTCACGAACTGGGGGCGACGCATGTGGTGTCTGGGCGCGCCGAGAATCCCGTCGGAGAGATTGCCGATCTGACGCGAGGCGGTGCGGATTTCTCACTGGATACGACCGGAGCGCCGGCGGCCGTCGCCAACGCGATCAATTGCCTTCGCGCTCGCGGTGTCAGCGCGCAGGTGGCAGCGCCGCCCCGCGGGACGCTCTATTCGGCTGAAGCCAGCGTCGTGGTCGGCCGGGGAATCACCATTCGAGGAATCGTCGAGGGAGATGCCAATCCCCAGCTGTTCATCCCGCGAATGGTTGAGTTCTTCCGCCAAGGTCGGTTGCCGCTCGAAAAGTTCGTCAAGACCTATCCTCTCGAGAAGATCAACGAAGCTGTTGACGACCTCGAGAACGGCCGTGTGGTCAAGCCGGTGCTGACCATGCGCGAGATTGGGAGTGTTGCCTAAGACATAATAAACTGGGAGGAGAGAAATGCTCGATATCGCGTTGGACAATGCGCTTGCCGATCACAAGACATATGGGAATGTCGACCTTCAGCACCGTCTCTTCGCCCAATTGCGGCGTGATGATCCGGTCCATTGGACACAGCCGGACGGCTACCGCCCATTTTGGATCATCTCCAAATATGCCGACATTATCGAGATCGAACGCCAGCCCGATCGTTTCATCAATGCGCCTAGGACAAAGCTCCTGAGCATCGAGTTCGAGAGCAAGGTCAGGGAGGCGATGAACGGCAGGCCCATGCTGGTCCGGGCTCTGCCGCAGATGGATAATCCAGACCACGCAAAATACCAGAAGCTGACGCATGCATGGTTTCAGCCTCGACACATCCGAACGCTTTCCGAACGCATGGCCGCCCTGGCAAAAGACAGCGTCGACCGGCTTTTTGCCATGGGCGATCGATGCGATTTCTATGGCGAGATCGCGATCTACTATCCGTTGCGGGTCCTGATGACGATTCTGGGGCTGCCGAAGGAAGATGAAGCGCGGTTATTGAAGATCACGCAGGCCTATTTCGGCGGCGGCGACCCCGACATGCAGAAGGGCTCCGACCTGATCGATGCCACCGTCGCCTATGTCGAATACTTCAAGGATGTCGCGAAGGAGAGGCGGCAACATCCGAAGGACGATGTGGCAACGGTCATCGCGACATCCGAGATCGACGGACGGCCGATCGAGGATTTTGAAGCCTATTCGTACTATGTCGCGCTCGCGAGCGCCGGCCACGATACGACGAGCGCCACCATCGCCGGTGGCCTGCTCGCCTTGATCGAGAATCCGGATGCCATGGGTCGCCTGCGGCGCGAGCCCGACCTGCTGGCGGACGCCGCCGAGGAAATGGTGCGCTTCGTGTCTCCCGTCAAACATTTCTTCCGCACCGCCGCCGTGGACTACGAGATACGCGGCAAGACAATCAAGGCAGGGGACAGCATCCTTCTCAGCTACCCCTCCGGCAATCGCGATGAGGAGGCTTTCGATCGACCCTTCGCCTTCATTCCTGATCGTACGCCCAACCGGCATCTTGGCTACGGCTTCGGCATTCACGCCTGCATTGGCCGGCACCTCGCCAAGGCGGAGATCGTTGCCTTTTTTCGCGAGTTTCTCAGTCGGGTTGATCGGATCGAGCTTGCAGGCAAGCCCGCCTGGACCGAGACGTCCTTTCTTGGCGGATTGAAGCGCTTGCCCGTGAGCTATTTGGGACGATAGGAGGCGCTTAAACGCGGCGGCAGAGGAGAGCGGATTTCAATCGTCTGTTGGTGCAGGAACGGCGGATGCGGCCTTCGCAATCGCCAGCATGCAGCTGAGGAAATGGGCGCGGTCCTCCTTGCTCAGGGGGGCCAGCAGGGTGTTCTGCAGTTCGGCTGCCGCAGGAATGACGGCCAGCAGCGCTTCCTCGCCCTTCGCCGTGATCTGAACCTGGATCGATCGGCGGTCTTCCGCATTGCTCCGTTTTGAGATCAGCTTGCGGGCCGTCATTCTCTTGAGCATCTCGCTCAATGTATTCCGATCGCTGCTGATACGATCGGCGAGTGCGGACGCAGTGAGTGGGCCGTCCTGGTAGAGGGCTATCAGCACGCCAAATTGTCGCGGCGTGATGTCGCTCTGTCCTGTGAGATCCTGGTAGAGCACGTCATAACGGGCGTCGAGCAATCGGAGGAGAAATCCGATGCCTCCTTCCAGTCGCCAGTTGCGCGCCATATCCGCAGCGCTCGCCTTCGTTCCCTTATGGGCTGACATGCCGCGCTTGCCTAAATTGTTGTTTCGAAACGTTCCGTAGCCGTTAGCAGCTTGGTTGGGGGCTCTCAACCCCGTGCCGGATCGTCGGTCCGGGTCCCTTCGAATTTTGCAGAGCGGCTCCGCCGGTTTGGACCATTGCAAGGTGTCTGGAATTATAATACGTATACGTATTAATAAAGGCGTCTGGAAAGAAGATGGCGTCCAGGGAGGGTTGCTTGGATCTGCGCGATTTCTTGTCGATTCCCTACCTGCTTGAAGCCGAGGCGGTCGAGACCGAGCCCGGCAGATGGCTTGTCCGGCTTGCCTATCCCGAACTGCCAGGTTGCAGCGCGGAAGGAGCGGTCATCGAGGACACGCTGAAGGATCTGGAGCGGCGCAGGATCGAGATGATTGTCGATCTCGTGGAGGCGGGCGAAGCACCTCCGATGCCGCGCAAGCCGCTCGCGACGGCCGATCCACTTTGGACCGCGCGTGATCTGGGACTCGCAAGTCGAGTCGCCAAGCTCCTTGCCGGAGCGCCGAAATAGGCGCCGAGCCACAAGCAATTCAATGGAGGAAAGCTCATGCTGTCGCACGAAGACAACGAACGACTGGTGAGGGTGGGAAAGGGCACTCCGCTTGGAGAACTCTTCCGCCTCTACTGGATTCCATTCCTGCCGTCGGTGGATCTCGCCAAGGATGGGCAACCGAAGCGTATCCGGTTGCTGGGAGAGGATCTGGTGGCCTTTAGGAATTCCGAGGGCCGCATCGGGCTCGTCGATCAGGCCTGTCCGCATCGCGGCGCGCCCCTGGTCTTCGGACGGAACGAGGATTGCGGGCTGCGCTGCGTCTATCACGGCTGGAAATTTGACGTGACGGGCGCGGTAACGGACATGCCGGCGGAGCCCGTTCGCAGCCGCCTGAAGGAGCGCGTGCGGATCAAGGCCTATCCGTGCAAGGAGCGCAACGGGATGATCTGGACCTATATGGGCCCGGATCAGGCCGAGCTCCCGCCTTTGCCTAACGTCGAATGGAATTTGGTTCCGCAAGAGCAGGTGCACATCTCTGTCCGCGTTCAGGAGTGCAATTGGCTTCAGGCGGTCGAGGGCGAGATCGATTCTGCTCATGCCCCGCTGCTTCACGGCCGGCTGGATTCCCAGGGCACGACCAGTGCCTGGATTCAGAAGCGCGACCTGCGACCGACCTTCGAATGCGTCAAGCAGGATTTCGGCATGAGCATTGCCGCGCGACGCAACTACGACGCCAACACGCTGTATTGGCGTGTCAATCAGTTCATGCTGCCGTTTTACACCCTCGTTCCCCCTCTATCGCCGTACCCGGATTTGAGCGGGCATGCCTGGGTGCCGATCGACGACGAGAACACGCTCTGCATCATGTTCTCCTATCATCCGTCGGAGCCGCTGCTACCGAAGACCCGGCAGATATTCGCGGAGGGGCACAATGGTCGCGAGAGCGGCCATGCCAGCCGCAATGCCCTTGTCGAGCATCCTGTAACGGTTCCCTACGCCGGCTACTGGACAAAGTACAATCCGCAGAACGGCTTCCAGTTCGACTATCAGGCACAGCAGACGACATGGTTTTCGGGCCTGCCGGGCCTGTGGGTTCAGGACGGCGCCTGCCAGAGCGGGGTGTCGCCGATCTTCGATCGCACCAGGGAGAATCTCTGTTCGAGCGACACCGGCATCGCGATGACGCGACGCTTCATTCTCGAGGCGCTGGGCGCATACCGTGATCACGGAACGAAACCCAAGGGCGTGGCGGATCCCGACGTCTTCATGGTGCGAGCGGTGTCACTGCGATTGCCGCCGGAAGAGTCCTGGGTCGATGCCGGAGCTCTTTTCATGCAGGCCAAACTGGGCGCCGATTTCGGATACGAGCTGTGAGCACGTCGAGCCGTCAAAGGCCCGCCGGTCATCATTCAGGACGGGAGGCATGCCATGGCTGAAAACGCCGTTGCACTCCGGGTTAAGCGGATCAGTTACGAGGCCGAGCGCATCAATTCCTATGAACTGGTGTCTCCGACGGGCGCCGATCTTGCGCCCTTTACGGCGGGTGGTCATATCGACCTGCATCTTTCGAATGGAATGCTCCGCTGCTATTCGCTGCTCAATGATCAGCGAGAGCGCCATCGGTACGTCATTGCTGTCAACAAGGACCCGTCCGGTCGCGGCGGCTCGAGCTTCGTTCATGACCATCTCAAGGTCGGTGACATCGTCAGCGTATCCCTTCCGAGAAACAACTTTGCCCTTTGCGAGGGGGCCGAACACACGGTCCTGATCGCCGGCGGGATCGGGATTACACCCCTGCTGTCGATGATCCGCCGTCTTCAGGCGCTCGGGCGTTCCGCGGAACTGTTCTACGCCGCGCGAACACGGCCGGCCGCTGCCTTCCTCGACGAGCTTCGTGCACTCGGATTGAACGGATCCCTCGCTTTGCATCTCGACTTCGATGACGAGCGATCCGATCGCCCCTTCGACCTTGCCGCCATCGTTGCTCAGACGCCTGCGCAGTCGCACCTCTACTGCTGCGGCCCGACGCCAATGCTTCAGGCCTTCGAAGCGGCGACGGCCGATCGTCCGGCTGACCACGTGCACGTTGAATATTTCCAGGCGGCGGAAGCGCCGGCGACCGATGGCGGTTTCGAAGTCAGGCTGGCGCGGAGCAACCGCACGATCGCTGTCGAAGCCGGCAAGACCATTCTGGACGCGCTGCTGGATGCAGGCATAGCGGCAAACTACGCCTGCACCGAGGGAGTATGCGGCACCTGTGAAACGCGTGTCATCGAAGGAACGCCTGATCATCGCGACCAGTTCCTGAGCCGGGAAGAGCAGGCCGCCAACAATACCATCATGATCTGCTGCTCGGGCGCGAAATCACGCATCCTGGTCCTGGATATCTAAACAAACAACAACATCGCTAATGGGTGGAACACATGAAATCTCTAAGATCGGTTATCGGAGCCGCTTCTCTTCTCGTCATGGCGACCTGCGTGGCTGCATTGGCAGACGGAACGCGCGTGATGAAGATCGGCATTCTCAATGATGCGTCAGGTCCCTATTCAGATAACGCAGGCGAGGGCTCGGTCACCGCTGCCAGGATGGCGGCGGAGGACTTCATGCGCCAACATCCTGAGTTCAAAGTCGAGATCATTTCCGCTGATCATCAGAACAAGGCCGATGTCGGAGCCGCCATTGCGCGCCGTTGGATCGATCAGGAGAAGGTCGATGCAGTCGCGGACGTACCGAATTCGGCGGTCGGTCTTGCTATCAACGAAGTGGTGCGCGGCAGCAAGGCGGCCCTGATTGCTTCGAGCGCTGCGTCGTCCGACCTGACTGGGAAATATTGTTCGCCGAACACGATTCAATGGACGTTCGATACCTGGGCGAGCTCCCACACGATCGGCGAATATCTGGTCGGTCATGGCGGCAAGAAATGGTATTTCATCGCTACCGACAACGCGCTCGGAAAGTCGATGGTTCGCGACGGAACGTCGGTCATCACCGCTGGCGGCGGTAGTGTGCTGGGGTCTGTGAATGTTCCGATCAACAGCCCGGACTATGCGTCCTTCATCTTGCAGGCTGACGCGTCCGGCGCGGACGTGATCGCGTTCGCAACCGCGGGCGGCGACACGGTCAACCTTATCAAGCAATCGGCCGAATTCGGTTTAAAGGAGAAGGGGCGGCAATTTGCAGCCCTGCTGGCGACGGCCAAGGATATTGAATCGAGCGGACTTGCGACAGCGCAGGGCATGATCATTACCCAGCCGTTTTACTGGGACCTCAATGAGGCCAGCCGGGGCTGGTCGGCAAAATTCAGCGAACGCCAGCATGGACACTCGCCCACCGCATTCCATGCCGGCGTCTACTCGTCCGTCTTGGCCTATCTCAACGCGGCCCACGAGGCTGGGACGAACGATGCTCAAACAATTATCCGTAAATTGAAGCAAAAGCCGATCGACGATGCGCTGTACGGCCCCGTTAAGGTTCGTCCTGACGGCCGCGCGATCCACAATATGTACATCCTGAAGGCCAAGGATCCCAAGGCGTCAAAAGCAAAATGGGACCTGCTGGACAATATTGGTGTCCTCACCGGGCCCGAGGCTTTCCGGCCGATCGAGCAGGGCGGATGCGCGATGGTCGAGCAGGCAAAGGGCAACTGAAGCTCGTTTCGGCTCAACGCGCGCCATCATCGAACACCCTCCAATTCAGTGGACGCAAAAATGCTAGACAAGATCGAGGCGGAATTCCCCGAATATACCCCGCGGCCGTCTCATGCGCCCAAGGCGCTGGAGGGGATTAGAGTAGTCGATTTCTCACACTTCATCGCAGGACCATTCGCGACGATGATCCTGGCGGACATGGGCGCTGAGGTCATCAAGATCGAGGCACCCGGCCGAGGCGACGACCTTCGCCGCTATCCGCCGGTCCATCCCGAGCTGAGGCAGGGTGCGCCATTCTTCTGGACCAACCGCAACAAGGAAAGCGTTGCCCTCGACTTGAAATCGCAGGAGGGCATCGAGATCGCGCGCGAATTGGTGGCGACGGCAGATGTCGTCGTCGAGAATTTCTCGACCGGGGTGATGGAGCGCTTCGGGCTCGACTACGAGTCTTGCCGCAAGATCAAGCCCGAGATCATTTACTGCTCCGTCTCTGCTTATGGACGCGAGGGAACATTTTCCGATCGGCTCGGCTTTGATCCTATCGCGCAGGTCGAGAGCGGATTCGTCTCCATGAATGGCTATGCGGATCGCGAGGGCGTCCGCGCGCTCTCGCCCGTAATGGACATCAGCACGGCGATGATGGCTTGCAATGCGATTCTTGGTGCGCTTGTGTCCCGCGAACGCAGCGGCCTTGGTCAGGCAGTCGAGGTCTCGCTGTTCGACAACGCGGTGCTGATGACCGGATACGCGACCATGCAGCACCTGTTCAGCGGCGCAAATCCGCAGCGGCACGGAAATACCAGCCCCGATACCTGTCCGTCCGGGGTGTTTCAGGCGCAGGACTGCGCCTTCTACATCAACTGCGGCAATGACAAGATCTTTCAGCGGCTGATGTCGCAGGTCCTTGATCGCTCCGATCTTGCGTCTGCCGAAATCTATGCGACTGGAACCGATCGTATCCGGCGCCGTGACGAGCTCTTCGCAATCCTTGGTGAATGTTTCGTGCGACAGCCGTGGTCGCATTGGCAGTCGCGGATGCGGGAGGCCGGAGTTCCCTGCGGGCAGGTACGCACCGTCGGAGACGCGATACGATCGCCTGAGGCGAGGGAGCGCAGGCTGGTGACCCGGATTCCTCACGACAAGCTCGGTTGGGTCCCCAACGTCAGTCTTCCCATCCGCTTCTCGCGGACGCCCGTTGTCGACCCGGTTGCTGCGCCCGCCGTAGGCCAGCATACCGAGGACGTGCTGCGCAAGCGGCTGGGCTACGACGCTGGGCGCCTAACCCGGCTGGCCGAAGCAGGAGCATTCGGCGCCGAGGGAGCGAGGGCGGCAGGGCTGGGCACGAAGGCATGATGGCGAGGACCGATGTCGAACGCACGCTCAAAGGCCGTGTCGCCATTATCGGCATCGGTGAAACGGACTATTTTCGCCATGGCGCCTCGCCAGACCCGGAGTTCAAGCTTGCGTTGAAGGCGATCTTGGCTGCCTGCGGCGATGCGGGTCTTGATCCGTGCGACGTCGATGGCTTCTCCTCCTATAGCGACGACCGCAACGATGCATCCCGACTGGCGGCTGCCCTCGGCTCGCGAAGGCTACGGGCTGCGACAATGCAATGGGGCGGGGGTGGTGGCGGCTGCTGTGCGGCTGTTGCGAACGCTGCTGCATCCATCGTCGCAGGGCTCGCCGACTGCGTTGTCGTGTTTCGCGCCCTCGCCCAAGGGCAATATGGCCGTTTCGGGCAGACGACGGGCATTGATACCATCTCGGGTGAAAAGGCATACTTGATGCCGTACGGCGTGTTGGCGCCTCCGCAACGTTTTGCCATGCGGGTGCGCCGCTATATGCATGAGCATGGCGTCAGGCAGGAGGCCCTGCGGGCGATCGCGCTTGCGTCCTACCATCACGCCCAGTCGAATCCTCGCGCTGTCATGTATGGTAAGCCGTTGGATGCGGCGAAATACGATGCGTCACGCTGGATTGCCGAGCCGTTTCATCTCTATGATTGCTGCATGGAGAACGATGGCGCCGCGGCGCTTGTGCTCGTGCCGGCGGAACGTGCTGGGGAGTTTCGAAACAAGCCAGTCTACCTGCTCGGGGCGGCGGTCGGTTCTGGGTACCGGGCGGGCGCCATTCCTCACAACGACCCACACTATGCCGGCGCCGGCTTCGATACGGTCGCGCACGACCTATATCGGATGGCGGGAGTGGGCCCAGCAGATGTCGGCGTCGTCCAATGCTACGAGAATTTTACGGGCGGTGTAGTGATGGCCCTGTCGGAGCATGGCTTCTTCAAGCCGCAGGAAGCCAATGACTTTCTGATGGTCGAGAATTTGACAGCGCCTTCCGGACAGCTGCCTCTGAACACAAGTGGCGGCAATCTGGCCGAATGTTACATGCACGGGTTCGAACTGGTGCTAGAAGCCGTGCGTCAGGTTCGTGGTATCTCGACCAGCCAGGTGCCAAGGAACGACGTTGCAATGGTTATCGGCGGGCCGATGGTCTCTCCTGTCAGCAATCTTCTTCTCGGCTCGGAAGCTACCCTGTGAGTGGCACATCAAACCCGACATATCTTCCTGCGGGCCTACCCATCCCAAGAGCCGAGCCCGACGGCTTATCCGCTCCCTATTGGGAGGGTTTGCGCAAGAACCGTCTGCTGGTGCAGCGTTGCGGTCGTTGCAGTACTTGGCAGTTTGGACCGGAGTGGCTGTGCCATAGCTGTCACGCCTTCGACCCCGGATGGGTCGAAATCGAGCCAAACGGGCTCATCTACAGTTGGGAGCGCATTTGGCACCCCTCGCATGCGTCGCTCAGGACGCAGGGAGCCTATCTTGCCGTCCTTGTGGAAATTCCGCACGCCGGTGGGATCCGCATGGTCGGCAATTTGCTTGGTGATCCAATGCAGACGGTCTCGATCGGAGCGTCTGTCCAAGGCTCATTTGAGCACCATCCCGACTCCGATCGGTCGTACTCTCTCTTGCACTGGAAGCTTCGGCGATGAATCCTGGCGCCGATAGCACTCTAGGCGCCGATCGGTCCACGCTTAAACATTGACAGGACCTCATAAGAGCGATCTTGGCCGCTCGGTTTGCTTAGGGTCATTGCATAGGTCCCTTCAAACAGTGCGGGATCGAACGGACGTTGATAGATCCAGTCTCGAACGACGCCGCGATATGAAATTTTCCAAACGCCGTTGCGACACTCGTAGCGATTGAACGTTCGGCAAGCGGCGATGGTTTCAACCAGGTCAGGGTCCCGAACTCGGTGGTGAGAGATACGATGGGTCTCTCCCTCGGCAAAATCGCCGTCCACTTTGTACCATTCATTTAATACGTAGTGGGTCGTCAGCTCATAATTTCCGATGAAGTCGCTGAATACCCAGTCGACAAACGCCATCGCGCTGCCTCGGTACATTTCGCCGTGCTCCTCGATCGCGTCTTCGAAGAAGATTGATCGCAAGAGGTCGGGATCGCGGCGGTCGACGCCGCGGCAGTAAGCCATTTCGAGTTCGTGCAACCGCTCCTTGACCAAGAGGGTACGCAGCGCCTTCTGGTCGATTTCAGCTGTGCTCATACTTGGCTCCTGCTCGCCTAGCGGGGTGCTGAAACCGCATCGGCTTCAACGTCCTGTAGGACGGAAGTCTTTGCGGGGTACTTGCTGCGAGCCGCGACAAGGACCAGTAGCGCCGCGAGGGCCATCACCGCCGCGCTGGCAAATAGTCCCATTTCAAAGCTACCCGTCGTCTCGCGCAGGTAGCCGATTGTGTAAGGCCCAAGGAAGCCAGCAAAATTGCCAACTGAATTAATAGCCGCGATCGCAATCGCGGAGGCTGTTCCCGAGAGAAGCGAAGTGGGTAAGGTCCAAAAGCCGGGGGCATACCCGAGAGCACCAAAGCTCGCCACGCACAATGAAGCGATCATTAGGATCGGATTACCCGACGTTGCGGCGCCGACGAAGCCAACGGCCCCGATGATGAAGGGTAGGAAAACGCCCATCCGTGCCCGCCCGCCAGCCGAGTACCAACCCCAAACGAGCATGCCAACGGCCCCGAGGACATAAGGTAGCGCGGAAACGAGACTCGCATCGAAGTTGCTGAACCCGGACGCGTTGACGATCTGTGGCAAGAAAAAGCCGAGCCCGTAGATGGCGAGATTGCCGCAGAAATGAATCGTAGCAAAGCAGATCACGCGAACATCAACCAGATTGATCCAGTTTCCATCTCGCACGCGTCCCTTACGCTGACGTTCGTCCTTCTTGAGCTGATCTAGCAGCCATTGGCGTTGTTCGTCTGAGAGCCAGGTCGCTTCGCTGGGATGATCAGTGAGATAGTAGTAAGCAATGACGGCCACGATGAGCGTCGGCAGCGCTTCAATCAAAAAGAGCCATTGCCAACCCTTTAGCCCCCAGACGCCATCGAGCGACAGGAATATGCCCGAGATCGGGAATCCAATAATGCCTGCGAGGGGGACTGCTGCGAGGAAATACGCGAAGACCTTTGCGCGCGCTCCCTCAGGAAACCAGCAGCTCAAATAAAACAGGATCGCTGGAAAGAAGCCGGCCTCCGCGGCTCCGAGCAACAGGCGTACTGCGTAAAAGCTGTTCGTGCCCTGCACGAATGCGGTTGCCCCCGAGACGATTCCCCAGCTGATCATGATGCGTGCGATCCAGCGGCGTGCACCGACCTTCTGCATCAGGATGTTGGAGGGCACTTCAAGAAAAAAATATGAAACGAAGAAGAGGCCTGCGCCGAAGCCAAAGACAGCAGGCGAGAGTCCAAGATCTCGGTTCATCGTCAGAGCGGCGATGCCAACATTGATGCGATCAACGAAGGCGAGGAAGTAGCAAAGAACGAGAAATGGAACGATGCGCCACGTGATCTTGCTCAGGGTCCTACTTTCAAGCGTCATGGGTGTCCCTCCTTGTCTTTCTTCGCTGGCGAGTCTTTTGCTCAGCCATAATGTGTAGGTATACATATATTATTTGACTGGACAAACCAAACTTTAGCCGAATATTTGCTGTATGTAGCGTTGACGCGGCAGATCAGATATGTAGGTATACAAACAAATGTGAACTGCGGGGAGGAACCGCGTGCGATTTTGCCGATTTGACTCGGATCAGCTGGGCCTGGTCGAGGGCGACGTTGTCTATGACGTGTCGAGCGCTCTTGATTGCCTGCCGTCGCATCGATGGCCGTTTCCGCTCGGCGACGCGCTGGTTCGTCGCCTCGACTTAGTTCGTAAGGCCGCCAACGAGGTGAAGGGTAAGGCCAAGACTTATCGCCTCGATCAGATCCGTCTTTTGAGCCCTGTCGCCAATCCCAGCAAAGTCATGGCTGCGCCAGCGAACTATCGACTGCATGTGGAGATTGATGCGGCGGATCCTGCTGTCCATCACAACTTGCACAATAAGCAGCTCGAGGGTGTCGAGCGCCCTGTCGAGAAGCTCGGGTTGTTCCTGAAGGCCAATTCCGCCATATCGGGACCGCACGACGGCGTCAGGTTGAACTGGCTCGATCGCCGCAACGATTTTGAGGCTGAGCTCTGCATCATCATCGGTAAGACCTGCCGCAAGGTGTCTGCCGAAAACGCACTCGAATGCGTGGCAGGCTATTGTGTTGGCCTCGACATGAGCGTGCGTGGTGTAGAAGATCGAAGCTTCCGCAAATCGGCCGATACCTATTGTGTCCTGGGTCCTTGGTTGACCACCGCAGATGAGGTGCACGACTCCGGGAATTTGGGGCTCTGGCTCAAGTTGAACGGCGAGTACAAGCAGAGATCGTCCACTGCCGCGATGACCGTTGGAATTCCGCGTCTTATAGAGTTGGCGTCACACGCCTATACGCTCCATCCGGGCGATGTCATTATGACGGGAACCCCCGAGGGCGTCGGCTCCGTCAAACCGGGCGACATGATTTCCGCAGGTTGCGACGGACTTGGGGCGATGACTATCCCCATACATGGCGATGGAGCCGGCCATCGCTGACCAACCAATGAGTTCGTCAATGCCAACCAACAATAGAAAGCCTGCGTCAAAGTCAAAGCATGACGGCATTGACCTGCGGGAAGACGATCTCACCGAGGTAGGGTTCGAGGCGCCAACGCGGCTGGCTCGTGAGTTCGTGCTGCATCGCGCTCCGGGATATTTGCTGAGGCAATTGGATAGTAGGGCCGCGGCTCTTTACGAAGCTCATACCGGGCAAAGTGATCTCACTCCTCGCCAGTTCGGAGTGCTGTTGACCCTGTTTCAATTGGGCCCGCTTTCGCAAACCGAACTTGGCAACCAGCTTCATCTCGATCGAAGCACATCCGGTGAGATGCTGCAGCGTATGCTTGATCGGAAACTGGTTAGTCGTCAGCAGCGCAAGGAGGACAAAAGAGCGATCGAGATCGCTCTGACGCCTCAGGGCCGAAACGCACTACTGAAAACGGTCGAGCAAGCGTCCGCTGCCCAGCAAGCGCTCCTCGCGCCGTTGCCAGACTACCTGCGGCCTGTATTCGTGAAATGCCTTCAAATCCTCGCCGAGGCAGACACGGTGGCGGTAAGTGCGGAGCAGAGCCCGGACGAAAATCAGGCAACCATCTTGGGAGAGTTACCATGGGTCAGTTCGCGCAAAAAAGCACAATGAAGACGCTGGATGATCTGTATGTAGAGGCCGAGCGTTTGGACGTAACCCCGGGCTGGGTATCTCGCGATCAGCCGTTATTCTGGAAGGAACCCCGGTCGCGCTATCGGCCTCATCACTGGAGCTATCAGGAGGTCAAAAATGCTCTGGCCGCGGCTGGTGATCTGATTGACGTAGCCCATGCGGAACGCCGCAATCTCATCCTTCGAAATCCGTTTCCCGGAAACAACTTCGCGACAACGAAGACGCTTGTCTGCGCGTATCAGATGATTCTTCCGGGCGAAGTCGCTCCATCCCACCGTCACTCGGCTCACGCTCTCCGGGTGATCATCGATGGCAAAGGAAGCTACTCGATTGTCAACGGCACCAAGATGGCGATGGAGAGTGGCGACGTGGTTCTTACACCGGGGACCTATTGGCATGGGCACGGTCACGAAGGGGACGAGCCGGCATATTGGCTTGACGGCCTTGATCTGCCGTCGGTCCACCTGACCGAAGCGATGTTCATTGAGGAATATCCCCAGAAGTACGAGCCGATCAGTTCAGTCGCAGCTTCTTCGCCATTCCGCTTTACCCGTGATGCAATTGCGCGAGAGCTGGACAAAGTGACACCCGATTCCGATGGACGTCATGACGGCATGATCAATCTGGAAACGCCCGAGATGCCCATGATGGGGTTGACGGTCGAGAAATTGGGAACGGGCTTTAAGGGACGGACCCAGCGCTCGACGGCCAATCGTATTTTTGTCGTGATGGATGGAACTGGACAGACTGTCGTAGGTGAAACGACCTTCAAATGGAGCCGGGGCGACACGATCGTCGTGCCGACTTGGCAGAAATTTTCTCACCATGCGAACACTGATAGCATTTTGTTCGGCCTCTCCGACGAGCCCCTGATGAAAGCATTTCGCTATTTTCGTGCTGAAATGACTTGAAGCGGTCCACAGGCTGAACGTCAACCTGGCGTCCCCTCGCTGGGTCGCCAAGGGGGCGCGAAGTCTAGGTTGAACATGACGGGTCTGGCGTGCGACCCAAATTGGTCGCGGCTAGTTTCCTTCAAGTGCCAGCTACAATCTGCGCGAACTGGTTCGGGGACGCGGGGCAGGTGTGCCGCGTGGCTCGAGACTTGGCATAGTCTGCAGAGAGCGTTGGGTCGCTTGTCGCCGGCGGGGCGGCAGTTCCGGGATTTGCGGTCGTGCTGATCGGCGATGATCCCGCCAGCCACGTCTACGTCGTGAACACAGTTCAGCAGACTGAAGCCGTCGGTCGGTATGCGATCCCGGCAATTCGCCGTGAAGCGGACATTCTCGTCGTCGCAACCGGCGCCTCCGGACTAATCCGGGGGCAGCTTCGTCAAGCCGGGTGCAGTGGTTGTTGACGTTCGCATCACCGGGTTAGGCCAAACTCCGTCACCGATAAGCTTGTCGGCGACGCCGCCTTGGCCGCGGCGATCGCGGTGGCCGGGCGCGATTACGCCGGTACCAGGCGGGGTCGGGCCAATCCGCGACCCAACCTAGCTGGGATCATCCGGATCAGCTCGGCACGAGTTTTGGACTTCTGCTTCGAAGTATTTCCAGGAGCTAATTCGTGCGGAGCCCTTACCAACTCGGCGGGCGACCTTGATCAGACAGGTCACTACTTCGCGTTCGTCAAACTGCGTCAGCCAGGTAGCAACTAGTGCCAGGTTGTTGATACCTGGAGCCGACCAGTCGATTGCGGGTCCGAGTTCTGTTGCGATCTCGTTGATGGTGCGGGAAGCGTAGATGATTGCCTCTAGGTCAGGGCGCCCAGGTTCGGGGAACGGTTCGAGGAAGTGCGGGGTGGCTTGGTTCTGTCTGGGTGGTTCATCATTACAGATTACGCTGAAACTGTTTCCGGTAGACTCCTGAACGTCGTTCTGGTGGTCACCGGAAGCAGCTTCATGTTTCGGTGTGGGGCACGGAGGCACGTCGTCGGGAGTCGGACCAGTCGGCGGTGCTGCCGTCGGCGGCGGCGCGAGCGGATGAATGCAGAGAGTGATAAGGTCAGACGTGCGCTTGGGGCCAGTCCATCTGGTTGAACGGCGGATGAGTTCGAGGGTTTCGAGACGAGCCAGCATAGAGCAAACGGTACGTTCGGTGAGACGGGTTCGCTGAGCGATGGTTTTCTGTTTGGGCCAACAAACATTATTGGCGTTGGCGCGATCGCAAAGGTCGAGGAGAACGAGCTTCTCGGTCGACGTGACATCGAATTGAGCCCACCCCCAGATGGTTGCTTGGAGGCTCATTGGCTATCCTCGTGGCTAGAATGCTCGAACGAATTGAGTTCGCCCGTGGCGGGCGCAGCCTTGGTTTCATCAATCCAGGCAAGAAATCTTTCACGAGATTGAATCGGCGCTTTGCGCCAGGCCGTCTGCAACGCGACCAGTCCCGGGAAGGGGTCATGGCGCTCAATCCGTTCGTCGCCCAGCTGGGCCGGGGTCAGTCGGTCGCGCGACCTATTGCGCGACACGGGGCTGTCGCTCGGGCTCCCGTCCTCGACAGGTGATTTTTCCGCTTCGGCGACGACTTGGATCGCCGAGACCTGTTGACCGGCGGCGGCCTGCTCTATGAGAGCTGCACGGGTGGCCGATGGTAGCATAGGCAGCGCGTCGAGTTCCTTGCCCACGTCCAACGATGAACCGACAACACGCTCCAGATCGCTGCGTCCGTTCTGAGCGGCCCGCTGAACCGCTCGCTGGACCGACCGCGCCGACTTCCCAATCTTCTTTGCCGTGATCTCGACAAAGGAGGACGACGCATCCGCCAAGTTGGCGGATGCGTGCGCTCGGCCCATGGCGAGGTTCGCTGCGGCCGCCCCTCTGGCCTTCGCCTTGCCGTACAACCGCTCGTGGAGTACCCGGCGGCGATCGATGCAGAGCGCTTCTTGCGCCGGAGTGAGAGCGCTCCTGACGAGATTCTCGTCGATTTCCCAAAATTCCGCTTCGTCATCGCTCAGTTTGACGACGCGGCAATGGATTTTGTCCGCGCCGGCGGCGACGGCGGCATTGACCCTCTGCAGTCCGGTGACGAGCAGGAATTTGCCTGGCTTCGCTGGATCCGGTCGGATGACCGGAGGCTGGATGATGCCGTGAGTAGACAGGGAGGCGACCATAATCGGGATGAATTCGCCGACGACGCCACGGAGCCGATGACCGGTCGAGATATCGGCTAGATCCACGAGCTTGAATGCGTCCATTGGTATATTCGGATCTGCTATAAGCGCAGTCTCGAAAGGATTGGGCAGCAACGACGTCGCATCAGATGCTTCGCCGGCGGACGCTGCTGGATTTGGCTCGTTGATCTCCTGAGCGAGGTCCAATGCGGGAGCGTTCGGAAGGTCTTTCGACGGCTGCGAGTCTTCGCCGGCTACGTTGAGGTGTTGAACTGCGCTGAGTTTGGGAAAGGCGTAGGGCCGGGGATGCGCAACAGCGCGCTCAAGCTCCTCGACCGAGCGAGAAGCTTCCAGACTCTGCAAACGCCGATCGCGGGCTTCCACTCTTTGCTCCCGTCTACGCAGCATGCGCACGTCGCGCAGTGGCATCATGCCAGCTGCATCGTTCTCTGCAAGATCCGTCAGGATTCGCAAATTTGTGGACACTCGCTGAGAATTTCAGGCGAGACACAGCGAGTTGCAAAATTTGTGTACGAAAATTTTTTTGTTGTCGGTGAATTTGCTTGCGCTGCGTGAGGGTACTTTGCACCGCGCATTGCTTATTTGCAGAGACTGGTTCTTGGACTAGTCCTAATGTTGGTGAAGGGAGATCATCACTTTCACCTCGAATGCGTTCGAGAACCGACTTCTTGGGGGAGTGGCAGAGCTCCTCAAAGATCAGCGTCGCGATTCTGGTTTTGGAGCGAGCCGGGCCGCTGTGACTGGGTCTCGAAATGCTCCGGCGATTAACGCCGCTTAACCATACTTTGCGAGAGGCATTGGCCTGTGGAGAGGCGCGCCCCATATTTAGCGTGTCCACCGCTCCCGAGGGCGGTCGTGCGGGCCATGGAGAGGTTCGCCGGAAGTTTCCGATCCGGTGTCACTCAGTGACGGAAGGCGGTGAAGGCTTCTCCATCGATCGATGGCCTTCGCTCCGGCAAAACGGCTTCGCGCACCCCCTGAAAAACATCTGAAACGAGCCTCTGGCACGTCGATCGCAGCGCGGCATTCCGCTTGCGCGATGCATTTGGCGTTCCGGCGGCCAAGCATAGGGAGACTGGTCTCGGGACTAGTCCTGCACAATGACGATTCATGCCGGCGCTGGAGCGACGTCTGGAAATAATCGCGGCACTTTCGAGGAAGGCGAGGGACCGACCTTCTGTAGCGAAGCTCAGTTTGATGAGCAGGTCGCGGAGTTCGGCTTGGAGCCGACAAAGGCTTATGTCCGCGTCGTTCGCGTGAAGAAGAAAGTCTCAGAGGCGGCCGAAGAGAAACGCAAGTACCGAGCGCAGCGAAAAGCGGACGGATTCGGACAGTACGTCGTCGAGGTGCCGACGGATGAGGCCGCAAAGCGCACTGTGTATGAGGTGGCGCAGGCGATCGTCGATGACAAGAAAGACACCAAGAATGTGCGATCGACGATCTTGTCGGTCGTTTCGAATCCGGCGCTGCTCGAACTCTCCAAGCTTCTTTCCATGTCGGGCGCTGACGTCGCCCTGATCGTCGAGCAGATTGAACGTGGAGATCTCGCCATGGTCGCCACGATCCGCGCGGAGCATCCCACCCTTGTTGAGGACATCGTGCGGTTGACGCAGTCCAATGACGAGTTCATGACCGTGCTCGATTGCCTGGTTCGTCATGAAGACTGCATCTCCGAGGGCGCGGCCAAAGGTCTGTTGGGCGCGGCGGTTGCGGCAAATGATTGTCCAGACGTGCTCAGGTTCCTCGAAATTCGCCGGCGGGGCGGCTTCCGCGCCCGAGTGCTCGGCTGGGTACTGGGCAACGCCAATTAGATGCAACGGACGTGCAATCTGTCTCGGCGGATTGTCGCCCTAGCGAAGCTTCTTAAAACGATCGTACCTTGTGCGTGGGCCGGCGCTGGGCGCCGGCATTGTCACGCTTTGCGCGATAGTGGGCTGCTCGGTGCTTGGGGCGCAACTAGCTCAGGAAGCAGTAAATCAGGAGATTCACTGAAGAGGCCGCAAACAGCGCCAACGTCACTGCAACCAGCGCGTCAGGGCAGTTCAAATTGGGAAGCATTCTCATATGAGAAGTATCCGGCGATTCTACGTTGGCAGTCCCGCGAACAATTTGCCTGACGATTCAGAATTCGTTTACGACTCGGCCAGCCGCTGGCGATGGGGCGGATCGTGCGCGAGGATCGCTAAAATCGTCGGACGATCGATCGCTTGAAGGGCTAGCTGATCCCCGCGTCGTTCATTGCCTTGCATGTAGCCCCATGTGTCCCCGCGGTGCGTAAGCTCCGAGTTCTGGGAAAAGTTCGGGGGCTACATTCTAAGGCTAAGCTATTGTAAACGCTGGTGCCGGCTGAGGGGATTGAACCCCCGACCTTCGGTTTACAAAACCGCTGCTCTACCGCTGAGCTAAGCCGGCCACTTTCAGGAAACACAGAGCAACCACCGACATGGCGCCGGCGGGTCCGCTTGGGTGCGGTCGCAATACCAGACTTGTTTGAAAAGTGCCAGAAGCCGCAGGCGCGCTGACCCGGGGGCCGCTCACGCAAAAACAGGCGGCCCGAGGGCCGCCTGAACCATTCTGCTTGAAGGCGAACGTCCTACTGACAGAGATGCTGGCGGCCGTCGTCGCCCTTGAACCATGTGCCGGGCCTGCAAACGATGCCGTTGCGGGCGGCATAGGTGTTCCAGTCGCCGTGCCAGGCGGGACCGCCTTGGTCATAAGAGGCGTAGGAATTGTTCCAGCCTCCGAACGGCGCTGTTGCGATAGCGCCCGCGGTGCCAACGGCAGCACCCGTCACGGCGGCCGCAGTGCCGACGGCGGCGCCGGCGGCAGCGCCTGCCGCATCGGCCGGCCAGAAGCCGGTCTGATCATTCGGGTTCGCCTGCCGATAGGCGGTGTGGCGGTGACGATAGCGCCGGTCGGCGGCGGTGCCGGGTGTCATGTACTGGCAGCCGGGATCCTGGAAGAGACCCGTGCAGCGGGGGTTGTCGGTCATGGTTTGAGCGAAGGCAGGTGTCGCCAGCGCGGACACGAGAAGTGCTGCCGCGCCAAGAAGTTTGGGGCTCGTCATGGCATCTGCTCCATGTGGTTGAGACCTTGGGTAAGTGCGACGTCCGGCCGCAGTTCCCCGTTTTGTCGCACGCGGGGTCACATCGACGTGAACACGTGCAGGATGTTCGCTTGCCGCCACGCAACTGCGTGGCAGTGGCGTCACGCGAACGGGCGCCGTGCGCGGTTGCCGTTAACGCTTCGATAGCGCCGGCGAGCGCATTTGAGCGCGCGTCGATCCTTGCGCGTTAGGCTTACCGGAATTTCAGCAGCCGGCCTTAACACTCTGACCGTGGTGATCGGATAGGTTCTCGGCCGATTAACCCGGGACCTTTTCATGCGCGCTGTCGCGCTCCTTGCGCTTTTTGTCGGACTGCCCACGACGGCGCTTGCCGGTGACGGCTTCGACATCGTGATTCCAGGCCGTCCCGGCGTGCCCGTCATCATCAACGGCATCGATGCCTCCTACGCCGTCGTCGAAGGCGAATGGGGTCTGGCGAAGAACGTGCAGGTGCAGCCCACGATCTATGGCGGGCGCTACATCGGCGAGCGACAGCCGAGCGATGTTGGCCATTATTATCCAAGCATGGGCTTGCGGCCCGGCTATGGCCGCCTCGAGGTCGAGCCGCCGGCGAACCGCAAGGTGCCGCAACCAGCGGAAAGCTACTACCGGAGCTGGGGCGTGCAATCGGCGCCGCTGCCGCCGCAGGTGGATGTGCCGGCCGATCCGCCGCCGGTGATCCTTGCTCCGCAGGTCGACGTCGATCCGCATCGCCGTGTCCGCCCGTCGCCTCACGCGGAGGTGCCCGGCAATCATGAGCTGCACAGGTAAGTCCAGGCAGATCAAACCCGAAGCAAAATCCAACAAACGGAAATCTACAGGAGAGAGTAATGCGTCAGATGATTTCAGGATTGGTCGCGGCAGCTGCCGTGATCGTGGTGGGGGCGGCGCCCGCCATGGCCTGCGGCTGGAGTCCCTGTGCGGCGCCGGTTGCGCCGGTGTATTCGGGCTGCAACACCGGCTGCGGCGGCTGGGGCTTTGATCGCCTCGCCGAACCGAGCACGCAATATTACTACGTCAACCAGGGCCCGACCTACACCGGCCCCGGCGCGTTCGCACCGTATCCGACCTATCGGGAAGACGCTGTCGTGAACTACGGCCCGCGGTCTTACGGCTATGGCGCGGCCGTCGCAGCGCCCGGCTACTACCACCACCGGCCGTATTACCGTCCGTATCGCTACGGCTACGGTCCGCGCTACGGCTATCTGCCGCGCGTGCACTATGGCTACGGCCCGCGCTATGGCTATCGTTACGCTCCCTACCACTACCACGGCCAGCGCGTGCTGCGCCGCTATTACTGATCCCTGATCGGTTGAGTTGAATCACGAAACGCCCGTTCGCATCACGCGGACGGGCGTTTTGCTTGTCTTGAATTCAGCGCTTCATGAGCCCGAGCCGGCTCGCGCCGACATAGAGCGAGAGCACGGCGGCGTTGGAGACATTGAGGCTCTTGATCTCGCCGGGCATGTCGAGCCTTGCCACCACGCTGCAGGTCTCGCGCGTCAATTGCCGCAGGCCCTTGCCTTCGGCGCCGAGCACCAGCGCAAGCGGCTCGCGCAAAGCGACCTCGGAGAGATCCTCGCTGCCCTGGCTGTCGAGGCCGACGGTCTGGAAGCCGCGCTCATTGAGCGCGGTCAGCGCGCGGGCGAGGTTTTGCACGGTCACGATCGGCACGAGCTCGAGCGCGCCGGAAGCGGCTTTCGCCAGCACGCCAGTCGCCTCGGGGCTGTGGCGCGCGGTGGTGACGATCGCCTTCACGGCGAAGGCGGCAGCGGAGCGCAGGATCGCACCGACATTGTGAGGGTCGGTGATCTGGTCGAGCACCAGCACCATGCCTTCCTGTTCCAGGGTCTCGATGTCAGGCGAGGGCAGGGGATCGGCCTCCGCCAGCAGGCCTTGGTGCACGGCGTCCGGCGACAGCAGCCGGTCGATCTCCTGAGGGCGGACGATCTCGGGGGCGATGCGGGTCTCGATATTCTCCTCGGCGAGGCGGCGGGCCGCGTTCTCGGTCAGCGTGAGCTTGCGGATCCGCCGTTCCGGGTTTTGGAGCGCCATCGTAACTGTGTGCCAGCCATAGAGGATGACCGGTCCGTCGGAGTGCGAATCACGGTCGCGCCAAGCCGGCCGGGACGCGGATTTTGCCCCTTTGTTGAAGGGCTTAGCCCCGCCGCGCCGGGTTCTCTGGGCAAATTTGCGATCGTTCATGGGCTCGGTTGTGTCACGGGTTCCGAAAGATGGCAATTTGGGTGTCCAAAGAGGCGATTTTAGCTGCTTAGCTCGGTTGACTTTGCCCCGCTGCTTCGCCCATAAACGCGCCCGGCCGCGCCCCGTGTCCCTTCGGGCAGTCGCGGTCTTCACGTCTCCATGGCCGTTTCGGTCCGCCGGCAAGGTCCGGTCCGATTGTGCTGCCGTCGAGCGGGGGAGTGTCCCGAGTGGCAAAGGGAGCTGACTGTAAATCAGCCGCCTCATGGCTTCGCAGGTTCGAGTCCTGCCTCCCCCACCATCTTGATTTCACAAGATATTTTTTGTCTCTGGCTTTTCATTCGGCAGCGGTAAGACCGCCGATTCGAGGTGCGGGTCGCTGCCGGGTCACTTAACGCTGGGAGCCGACAAGTGCGCGCCACCCTGGCCAAACGTGGCGCACATGAGCAACTCGAATTCGTCACGGGCACCTTGAGAAGGCGGTCCAGCGGCGCCACCAGGCGAACCCTGCGATCCCGGATGCCTGGACCGAGAGGGCGAGCGCGGACATCGGCTCGTCGCAGATGATCAGGTCGGGTCCGAGGATCAGCGCCCGGGCAATGCCGATGCGCTGACGCCGGCCGCCTGAAAACTCGTGAGGATAGCGCGCCGCCGCGTCCGGCGGCAGACCGACTCCAGGACAGAATATTGGCGACGCGCTCACGTTGTGCCGTGCCGACCCGATAGGTGGTCTCGAGGTCAGAGACTGACAGCGGCGGCGTCTACCCGTGGGCAATTTCGTCTGCAACATCGCCGCTGTGCTTTGTGGTTGTTGCAAGCCGCAATCGATCTTTGAAAACACTATCTCGCAGTAACCGCCTAGCATCCCACAATCGTTGTTATCGTGAGCCCGCGAGATGAACACGCCTCGTGTCGACAGCCGCCGCGATCCCGCCAGCGTGCGATCGCCGATCATCGTCAACCAGCTTAGCGCGGACGTTCGCGCCTCGCTGGTCGATCACTGGTCCCGCCCGCTGATCATCGATCATCCGGAGGGGCACGCGCCCTGGGAGATCGCGCCGGAGGCTGATGTGCTGCTGACGCGGCCGCTGGCTGGCTGGAGCAAGGCGCCGCCCGAGAAGCCGGTGGGCTGGCCGTTCGGCCTGCGCTGGATCCAGACGGCATCGACGGGCGTCGACTTCTTTCCGGCGTGGCTCCTCGATGGTCCGGCGGTCACTGTTGGACGTGGCATCTCGGCGGATCCGATCGCAGAGTATGTCCTTGCAGCCATCCTCGGCTTTGAGAAACGGATCTATGATGTCCGCCCGCGCAACAGGCAGGACTGGAAGATCACGCAGCTGGGCTCGTTGAGCGGCAAGACCATTGGCATTGCCGGATTTGGTGCAATTGGCCGCGCCGTCATCGAGCGGCTGAAACCGTTTGATGTCGAGATCAAGGTGCTGCGCCGGTCGCCCTGGCAATATCCCGTTCCGGGTGTCCAGCCGGTCGACGACATCGAAACGCTGGTTTCCGTCTCGGACCATCTCGTGATCGCGTTGCCGGCGACGTCGAAGACGACCCGTCTGATCAACGCCAACGTGCTGGCGCGCGCCAAGCCATCACTGCATCTCATCAACGTGGCGCGCGGTCGGATCATCGACCAGCCGGCACTGTTGCGCGCGCTGGACGAGGGGCAGATTGCCGCTGCGACGCTCGATGTCACCGATCCCGAGCCGCCCCCGGATGGCGATCCCATCTACAGCCATCCGAAGATCGTTCTGACGCCGCACGTGTCATGGACCGGTGGCGGGGATGCGGCGCGGCTGGCCAACAAGGTTCTGGTCAATCTCGACGCCTATGCCCACGGCGCTCCGCTGGCCGACGTCTTCGACGAAAAGCTGGAATACTAGAAAAGGATCCACACCGATGAACAAGATCGTCGACAAGCCAAAGAGATATTCGCTGGTCGAGCGGACGCCGTCCGCCTCGTTCGAGGACGAGAGACTGTATCGCAAGCAGCGCTTGGCGGCGACCTTTCGGTTGTTCTCGCGCTATGGCTTCGATCAGGGGCTTGCGGGACACGTCACGGTGCGCGATCCCGAGTTTCCGGATCGCTTCTGGATCAACCCGCTGTCAAAGTTCTTCGGCCAGATCAAGGTCTCCGACCTTCAGCTCGTCGATCACGACGGCAACATCCTGATCGGCGACAAGCCGATCAACCAGGCCGGCTTCGTGATCCATTCGGCGATCCACGCGGCCCATCCAGCGGTGATCGCGGCGGCCCATACCCATTCGACCTATGGCAAGGCCTGGTCGGCTCTGGGCCGTCAGCTCGACCCGTTGACGCAGGACTCCTGTGCCTTTTACGAGGATCACGCCTTGTTCGATCCGTTTTCCGGCGTCGTGCTGCAAGCCGACGAGGGCCGGAAGATTGCGGAAGCGCTGGGATCGAAGAAGGCCGTCATCCTGCAGAACCATGGTCTTCTGACCGTCGGGCCGACCATCGAGGCGGCCGCCTGGTGGTACATCGCGATGGATAACGCAGCGCGGACGCAATTGCTTGCGGAAGCGGCCGGCACGACAAAGCCGATCCCGCATGAGATCGCCAAGCTGACCGCAAGCCAGGTGGGAACGCACAGGGGCGGTTATTTCAGCTTCCAGCCGCTCTGGGACTGGATCACCGAAGCGGAGCCCGATCTGTTCAACTGACGCCGGTGCCCTCGGCGCGCCGGATCAGATGCGCGGCCAGTTCCGCGCACTGGTTGTGGGTGTCCGTTGGCAGCCCCCTCGGGCGTACGATGGCTCTGTCATCACATGTTGCGTTTTCATCCTCGCGAAGCGCCGGCCGGAGCATACTGCTCGGCGAGGAACTGACTGATAGCGTCAAAGGCCTGCAGGCGGTTCTTTTCGAGGAGCACCATGTGCGTGCCTTCGCCGATTTCTACCCATCGCCGGTACGGCGCCCCGAGATCGATCTCGGTCTGCTGCTTGCGCTGGAGGCCCTCTTGCGCGAGCGCAACGTCACCCGCGCGGCGTCTTGGCTGAACATCGGGCAGCCGGCGCTGTCGAACCGGCTGCGACAGGTCTTCGCCGACCCGCTATTCGTGCCTGCGGCGACGGGCCGCGGCGTGGTGCCGACACCGAGGGCCGTGGAGCTGCAGACCGAGCTTGAAGTATTGGCCAAGCTGCGCCGCATAGTGGAGGGGCCGGCCGTCTTCGACCCCGCGCTGGCCCAGCGCACCTTCGTCGTTGCCATTCACGAGAATCCGGCCGTGACGCTTGCACCCGGCTTCGTCGCACAATTGACCACCATGGCTCCTGGCGCGCGGCTCGCCCTCGTCCATCCAACGCGCGGCGTCTTCGAACGACTCGAACGCGGCGAGATCGACATCCTGGTGACGGGGCCCGACCGCGCGAGCGGCGATTTGATGCAGCGTCCGCTGTTCGAAGACGGTTTTCTGACCGCGCAGCGCAAGGGCCATCCCCGCGGCACCGGCGCGCTGGATCTCGACGCGTTCTGCGCGCTCGACCATCTCTTGATCTCCGCGGATGGCGGCGGCTTCTCGGGCCTCGTCGACGACGCACTTGCTGCGCTCGGCCGCTCCAGGCGTGTCGCCGTCTCGATTCAGACCTATGCGCTTGCTCCTGTGATCCTTGCGAACAGCGATTGCATCTGCACTCTGCCACGGCGTTTCCTGATGCGCTTCGCGAACGAGCTCGAGCTTGCGCCGCCGCCGCTCGACCTGCCACCCGCAAGTATCGTCGCCCTGTGGCATCCCCGCGACCAGGAGGATAGAGGCCACGCCTGGTTGCGCGACCGCCTGTACCAGGCGGCTGCCGCAACTTGAGACTGAACCGTACTCGTCAAGAGGCTGCGCAACGAAGCTCAGCGGCGCCAGGGATGCTTTCTTGTCCACAGTGTGAATTGCGACACAGCGCATCATTGGGAATCGCCGTACGCTTTGGGTGCGTCTTCATGGCGCCTTACTCTCCCTTAGCCTTGAGCCCGTCGCCAATGGCGGGCTTTCTTCAGCGCGGGTGTCCGATTGGAATGCGTTGAGTTTGCAAAGCTCGCTTAGCAGGGGGTCAGAAAATGTCGGGCCTAAGCACGGATGTGCAATGATCCATTACCGTCTCCACATTTTGGATGAAAGCGGCGGCTTAGTCGGTGCGGTGGAATTTGAATGCGCCAACGACGAAGCGGCAAAACGGAAGGCCGAAAAGGTGTTGACTGGCACCCCTGGGGGGGAGCTCTGGCGGCGTATTAACGGCGGTCTAGAGACTAAAGCTGGAGCGGGCTCACATAGCGCTAACGACTAGCGAAGAGGCGATTGGTTCTATTTGACATCATTGATGCCTCTTGGCCCAGGTCGGCAGCTAGCAACCGCTGGACGCGCTCGGCTTGGTCTTTCGTCATATTGACCGCTAGAGCCAGATCAGTCCCGACCAATGCGGGACCTTTACGTTGTCGATCGTAGACCATCCAGCCCTGAGATGCCTGCCGCACCATAAATCTCGGCGCAGACGGTAAGTTATCGCTCATGTTCCTGCCCTTTTGCTTTTACTATGCGCACGCGTGCGTGCGCATAGAGCAACAAAAAATCAGGCTGCCGGGCTCGAAATGCCACGGGTCCCCGCAGCGATCCAGTTTCTAACTGGGCACTGAAATCCCAGTTAGTTTTAATATGCACGGTGATGCCACGGTCTTGTGACAGTGTCGGGAGTTGCCAAGGCTCGCCGGTTCACGCTGGCGGGCCAAATTTCTGTTCTTTCAGCGGAGGGGCTTACAGGTCAGAATCCGCAGGCTGCATATTGGTTTCTGACCAGCCGAAAGTGTGAGCCAACTTGTACGAAGTCCACGTCAAGACACTGATTGCCTCGTCGGAAGTCACCACGGAGGCCGTCGCATCGAAGGTATTCGAGATTGATGCGCCACCGGTGTTCGCTCGGTAGGTAGGTAGCGAAGTCGTGTTGGGCTTGCGGCGGCCCGCTGCAGATTTTTGCGATGTATTGGCGAACGTCGGCAGGTAAGACGTCTATATGCTCATGATTCCAGGGAGGGTCCGAATGAGAGCCACTTCCTTTGGACAGCGCCGGGCATATGCTCAACGGCAAAATGCAAAGAGCTATTAACAGGGGTCTGACTGCCATCTGACCCTCCACTAAAGAAGCGGCTGATCTTACGGCGACAAACTGACGTGGGCCTTACGGAGCGCGGGGCTTGCCCGGATCCAAAAAAACCGCCTCTTCTTCGCATCCCCCGGCCAAAGCCCTCCATTGTTGATATGCAGGCCGGCTTCAGCGACGATGAGGTCGAGCGATTTTCCCGACGTTCAGACGGTCATTGTCCGCTCTTCGGTTCGGGCTTGTCGAGAAAATGCAAGGCGGTATTGATCTGCTCAAGCTGACCTTCGATTTTGTCTCGCTCGTCAACGGCGCTAGTCTTCCTGAGCTGATCAACAAGTGCCTGCTTCCGTGAAAGCAAATTCTTTATGACTGTTGTCACCATTCCCCGCTTTCGTGAATGTCGTTGAAAAGGCCGCAGGCCACCCCTTCCTGCGGCCATCCGGGAAAATTGACTGTCGATAAATTGCTACTTCCAGCCCCGGTTACCGAGGATGATCGCAGAAGTCGGCGGCGTCGTTGAGTCTGGAAAATCTGTTCCTGGACGGAACATCGTGAGTGTGGCGTCGACGCGACAGCGCAACGCGAGAATTCATTGGAACCGAGAGAGCTACTTCCGGCCAATATCACTCGAGCCCGAACTAAAGGCCCGCAGCCCCGAGCGGGCATCAAGGTCGACTTAAGGATTTGCGGGGCAAGATGTGCTTTCGGGGGGACTCGGGGTGGTCATCGAATTGAGACAACTGCTGTTGCGCGGAGCAATCAGCCTCACGCTATGCGTCTTGGTCGCGGCCTTCGTCGCTGGCTTGTTGTCGGTGCTGGCCGACCATCTCGGGCCGAGTGCACAAGCCACCGAGGCATGCAAGTCGAGCCATTGCCTGCCGAAGGCTAAGGGCGGTGCTCCGAACCTGACCGCATCGAGATCGCGGACAACCCACTAGACCAACTGACGGACGATAGCGGCCACGGAGCGCACTCAAACACCTGCACTGTTTGCGATCGCGCAATCAAGTGCGCATCGCGTCGATCACGTGGGCAATGAAGACCGCCACGCTTAAGGCAACCACAAGAGCGAAGATCCAGGCGAGCAAAACATTCACCTCCTCGCGGGAGTGAATGCACTCATTCCTGCACAGTCAAAAACCATCCTCGAGGAACTGTCGTTTCCGCGTTCGGTTGAGGATTGGAGGCAACAAATATGTCCGCTGTCGGCCTTATCGGCAGAATGCCAGAAAGAGGAGCATAGCGACTAGGCAGGCGGCGAGGGATAACAAATAAACGCCCACGACTAACCCCCGACTCATCATGTAGAGATTAGACGGCATTTTTGGCTTTCAAATGCCTTTTGCCAGTTTTTCCCAGGGAATGCGGCTACGGCTGGGAATGCCGCATCCGCCCCAGTCGCTTGTTCCTTCGGGCATTCAGTGGAGTGGTCGTAGAGAGAGAACGGCTCCAGCGCGCGAGGCTGGCTAAAGCGAACCGGAGCCGTCCACCTGCGCTCCGCCGAACACGCGAAATTCAGCTTATCGGAAATGGGCCGACGAAGGGAGAACCGCTCTCGGACTATTACGGATATCGACCTGTTGAGTGTCGACGGAGCACATAGCAAAGGGCCGCTGCGCTTTGGAGCGGCGGCCCTTTCGCCGGGTTTGCAATAGGAACTCCGAACCTGAAATTGTTTAGCCAGCCCCGGTAGCGCAGATCATTCGACCTATGCCCGCGTCCGTAAACGACAAAAGCGAATCTAAGTCGCGGTCCGTGGGTACCCATTTCGGGGTACCGACGGCTTAGCGACGAACGGGATCGTGTTGTTCAATCCGTGAGCGGATGGAAAGCAGGATGGGCGAGGCTTTCGATGGCCGACTTTTCCTCGCTCAGGCGTTGTTCCAGAAATTGGCGCTCAAGATCTGACAGATTGGTTCTAAGCAGGCGTCGATATCGGCTGATGTTCTTATCGTGGGCACGCAGACGGGCGAGTCTCTCGTCTGTCATGGGGCCTCCCGTATGAATGAAAAATCTATATGAGGAGAAACTAAGATATTTCAATGCGTCCAATAGCTTTATGAGAGCAAGCTTCGCGCCTGATCGCTCGATTGTCAAATAAATCGAAAGCCGCCAGTTCGTGGCCAATTTCCCTCCGCGCGCGCGAAAAAGGCCCCAGCTTCTTTTTTGGGGAACTGGGCCAACACCCGACGAAGGCAGGCCTTGTGTCCGCGAGCTTCGGCCAGGCAAGCTCGCGCTCACTCACCCCTCCATCTCCCCCAACGCGTGCCGCAGCGCCTCGACCAGATCGAGCGCAACCGGCGAGGGGCTGCGCTGGGGGGGAAAGACGGCGGAGAATTCGAAGTCGATGCGCGGCAGGAAGCGGCGCACGATGACGCCGCGGGTCGCGAATTCCTTCGCTGTGATGGGATCGCAGATCGCAACCCCGAGCCCCGACGACACCATTCCGCACATGATCTCCGAGAGCGTCGTCTCGACGCGCAGCACGCGGCGGACGTCGTTGCGGTGGAAGACCTGATCGACGAGATGTCGGCTCGCAGATCCTGCCGAGAGCGATATGAACGTCTCGCCCTCGAAATCGCGCGGCTCCAGCACTTCCTTTTCTGCCAGACGATGCCCGTCCGGCAGCACCGCGACGCGCGCCAGCGGTGGCAGGCGCAGCCTGGGCAGGCCGGAGTGCGCAATCGGCACCTCGGCAAAGCCGATGTCGCATTGATTATTCAGCACC
>NZ_JBANBJ010000037.1:0-84265 GCF_059803515.1 Bradyrhizobium sp. UFLA05-125
CGAGATCCTGTCCGACAACGGGGCGGAGTTCGCCTCCCGCAACTCTCCTGAAGAGCACCCCTTCGAGGCCATGCTGATCGAGCTCGGCATCAAGCATCGCTACACCAGGCCCTATCGGCCTCAAACCAACGGCAAGGTGGAACGCTTCTGGCGAACGCTCGACGACGACGTCATCGAAGGCGCAACCTTCGACAACCTCGAGCACTTCGCCAACGAGCTGTTCGAGTATGTGATCTACTACAACAACTTCAGGCCTCATCAGGCCCTCGGCGGCAAGACACCAAAGGGATTTGCCGAGGCCCAGACCCAAACCATTCGATCACCGAATTAGTGAACTTGCACAATTGCGAGGAGCGAAGCGACGAAGCAATCCAACTATTTCCGCGGAGAGATTCTGGATTGCTTCGCTGCGCTCGCAATGACGATGTGGGGGTCGTGTGCACAAAAATCTGCAAAACAACCCCATGCAAAGTAGCCGGCCTAGCCTTTTCTTCCCACCCGATAGCCCGCCGCCGGGTGCGGCGTGGTGAGCCGGGCGCGGCCTTGGCCGAACAGCTTTTCCCGCAGCGTGCCCTTGGCATAGTCCGCCTTGTAGCGGCCGCGCCGGGTCAGTTCCGGCACCAGCATGTCGGCGATATCCTCGAAATCGCCGGGCGAGATCGCAAACGCCACGTTCAGCCCGTCGACGTCGGTCGCCTCGAACCATTCCTCGATCTTGTCTGCGACCATCTCCGGCGTTCCCACCACGACCGGGCCGGCGCCGCCGATGCCGACATGTTCGATGACGTCGCGCACGGTCCAGACGCGGTCGGGATCGGCGCGGGTGACGTTGTCCATGGCGCTGCGGCCGGCATCGTTCTGCACGTGGCGAACCTGCTGATCGAGCTCGTAGCCGGAGAAATCGACGCCGGTCCATCCCGACATCAGCGCCAGCGCGCCTTCGGGGCTGATGTGGCGGCGGTAGTCGGCGTATTTCTGCTTTGCCTCCGCCTCCGTCCGCCCGAGGATCAGCGTCATCATCGAGAACATCAAAATTTCGGCCGGGTTGCGCCCGAGCTCGGCCGCCGTCTGGCGGATCGCGGCTACGCGCGGCGCGATCACCTTCGCCGACGGTCCCGACATGAACACGCATTCGGCGTGCTGGGCCGCGAACTGCCGGCCGCGCGGCGAGGTGCCGGCCTGATACAGCACGGGCGTGCGTTGCGGCGACGGCTCGCTCAGATGAATCGTGTTGTTGAGCCGGAAATTCCGGCCCTCATGCGTGATGCGATGAACCTTTGCCGGATCGGTGAAGATGCCACGCGCGCGATCGCGCAGCACGGCGTTATCCTCCCAGCTTCCTTCCCAGAGCTTGTAGACGACCTCCATATATTCGTCGGCAATGTCGTAGCGATCGTCATGCGCGGTCTGCTTGTCCTTGCCGGCGCCCCGCGCGGCGCTGTCGAGATAACCGGTGACGACGTTCCAGCCGATCCGCCCTTCGGTCAGATGATCGAGCGTCGACATCCGTCGCGCGAACGGGTAGGGCGGCTCGTAGGAGAGGTTGGAGGTGACGCCAAAACCGAGATTCTGCGTCACCGCGGCCATCGCCGAAAGCAGCAGCAGCGGCTCGTTCGATGGCGTCTGCGCTGCATTGCGCAACGCGGCATCGGGGCTGTTGCCAAAGACGTCATAGACGCCGAGCACGTCGGCCAGGAACAATCCGTCGAAGCGGCCGCGCTCCAGCGCCTTCGCCAGATCGATCCAGTAGGGCAGGCGATTATATTCGGCTGTGCGATCGCGCGGATGGGTCCACAGGCCCGGCGATTGATGCGCGACGCAATTCATCGCGAATGCGTTGAGCCGGATTTCTTTTGCCATGCTTGTCCCTCGGCGCCACTATCCCCGGGCTCGTCTCGATGCTATCGGTCCCCGGCAGTTGGCCAAGTTCTTGCATTCGGCCTGCCCTTGGCAAGAGTCAATTGCTAACCCTGCTACTTCCGAAAGACGGCGTATCCCGCTACGCTTGTTCCAAATCCAGGCTTGAAAAAGAACGAAATGACCAGAGCTGACGCCATCGCCCGCGCCCGCGATGATTTTTCATCCGGCGCGTTCCTCGCGGAGCTCGACCGCCGCGTCGCCTATCGTACCGAGAGCCAGAATTCCTCGCGCGGCGCCGAGCTGCGTGCCTATCTGGAACAGGAGATGCAGCCCGCCTTTGCCGCGCTCGACTTCGAGAGCCGCCTGGTGGAATCGCCGAGCGGCAAGGCGCCGTTCCTGATTGCCGAGCATGTCGAGAGCGCGTCCGCGCCGACTGTTCTGATCTATGGCCATGGCGACGTCGTCGACGGCATGGAGGGCGAGTGGCGCGACAATCGCGATCCCTGGCGCACGACGACATCGGGCAATCGCGTTTATGGCCGCGGCACCGCCGACAACAAGGGCCAGCACAGCATCAACATGGCCGCGCTTCGCGCGGTGCGCGCGGCGCGCGGCGGCAAGCTCGGGTTCAACGCCAAATTCATCGTCGAGATGGGCGAGGAGATCGGCTCGCCCGATCTCGGCAAGGTCTGCGATCTCAATCGCGAGACGCTGAAGGCTGATCTGTTCATGGCCTCCGACGGGCCGCGCCTCTCGGCCGATCGCCCGACGCTGTTCCTCGGCTGTCGCGGCGGCATTCGCATCCATCTCGACGTCAACTTACGCGACGGCGGACATCATTCCGGCAATTGGGGCGGTGTGCTCGCCAACCCCGCGACCATTCTGGTGAACGCGATTTCGACGCTGGTCGACGGCCATGGCCGCCTCCAGCTAGACGCCTTGAAGCCGCCGCGGCTGACCAACCTGATCCGCAGCTTCCTTGCGGACGTAAAGGTCGAACCGACCGAGGACGAGCCGGCGCTTGCGGAGAACTGGGGCGAGGACGGATTGTCCGCCGCCGAACGGCTCTACGCCTGGAACACGCTGGAAGTGCTGGCCATGTCGTCGGGCAATATCGAGAAGCCGGCGAACGCGATCCCCGGCCATGCCAACGCGGTGCTGCAACTGCGCTTTGTGGTCGGCACGAAGATTGACGGTATGATCGACGCCATCCGCGCGCATCTCGTCGCAAGGGGATTTCCGATGGTCGAGGTGCGGGCGGCGCAAAGCTTTGCCGCTTCACGGACCGATTTCGACAGCCCCTGGATCAAATGGGCCGCGGACTCCGTGCAAGCGACCACCGGCAAGGCGCCCGCGATCCTGCCAAATTTCGGCGGCTCATTGCCGAACGACGTGTTCTCCGAGGTTTTGGGCCTGCCGACGATCTGGGTGCCGCATTCCTATCCCGGCTGCTCCCAGCATGCGCCAAACGAGCACATCCTGCTGCCATTGACCGAAGAAGCGCTGACTGTCATGGCCGGCCTGTTCTGGGACCTTGGGGAGCTACCCCGTCCGCTCGGCTAGGTGAAGGGCTCCGAAAGTCACATTCTAATCCGGCCCGATTTATGCAAGCATCCGGCCGCCATTCCGCAACGGGAGAAAAAAGTGAAATATTTCCGTAACTTCGGCCTCGCGCTCGCCGCCACCATGGTCGTGAGCCAGGCCAGTGCCGAGGAGCTGACCGGCACGCTCAAGAACATCAAGGATACCGGCGCGATCACGCTCGGCTTCCGCGACTCTTCGATCCCGTTCTCCTATCTCGACGACAACCAGAAGCCCGTCGGGTTCGCGATGGACATCTGCTACAAGATCGTCGACGCCGTGAAGAAGGAGCTCAAGCTCGACAAGCTCGAGGTCAAGCTCAACCCGGTGACCTCGGCCACCCGCATCCCGCTGATGGCCAATGGCACCATCGACCTCGAATGCGGCTCGACCACCAACAATGCCGAACGGCAGAAGCAGGTCGCCTTCACCAACACCCACTTCCTGACCGCGAGCCGCTACGTGTTCAAGAAATCGAGCGGCCTCAAGTCGATCGATGACCTGAAGGGCAAGACGGTGGTCTCGACCGCCGGCACCACTAACATCAAGCAGCTCACCGAAGCCAACGTCGAGAAGAAGCTCGGCGCCAACATCATTCCGGCCAAGGATCACGCCGAAGCCTTCCTGATGGTGGAGACCGATCGCGCCGTCGCCTTCGTGATGGATGACATCCTGCTTGCGAGCCTCGTTGCCGGCTCGAAGAGCCCGTCCGACTACGTGATCTCCAAGGATGCGTTCTCCAAGCCCGAGCCCTATGGCATCATGCTGCGCAAGGACGACGCCGCCTTCAAGAAGGTGGTCGATGCGGCGACTGCCGCGCTCTACACCTCCGGCGAGGGCCAGAAGATCTACGACAAGTGGTTCATGCAGAAGATCCCGCCGAAGGATCTCAACCTCAACACGCCGATCTCGGACGAGTTGAAGCACGAGTTCGCCAAGCCGTCGGACTCGCCGAATCCGGACGATTATAAGTAAGCTGATCCGTTACTGCCGGTTGTGCGATGGTCCAATCATTGCATGAGCGGTGCAGCACATTTCGCCTCTTCCCTCACCAGGGGAGAGGCTCTCGATCCTCATGGTGAGGAGCTGCGCAAGCAGCGTCTCGAACCATGAAGGCCCGGACCGTGGCCTTCATCCTTCGAGACGCGGCGAAGCCGCCGCTCCTCAGGATGAGGGGCACTTTCGATCATTCTGGAGGAGAATGGTCTAAGATGTGCACGGAAGTTGGTAGGTATAATCGACATGTTCGCGCGGGGGACTCGTGAACTACAACTGGAACTGGGGAATTTTCTTCCAGCCGAACCCGATGGGTACAGGCACGTATCTCGACATGCTGTTGTCGGGACTGGTGCTGACGCTCGAGACCGCGGTGCTGGCCTGGATCATCGCGCTGATCACCGGCTCGATCGTCGGCGTGATGCGCACGCTGCCGTCCAAGGCAGCCTACTGGTTCGGCTTTTGCTGGGTCGAGTTCTTCCGCAACATGCCTCTGCTGGTGCAGCTCTTCCTGTGGTTCTTCGTGCTGCCGGAAATGCTGCCGAAGGCCGCCGGCCTGTGGCTGAAGCAATTGCCGAACGCGCCGTTCTGGACGGCGTCGATCGGCGTCGGCCTGTTCATGTCGGCGCGCGTCGCCGTGCAATTGCAGGCCGGCATCGGCTCGCTGCCGCGCGGGCAGAAGATGGCGGCGACCGCACTCGGCCTGACCACCGTGCAAGGCTATCGCTACGTGCTGCTGCCGATGGCGTTCCGCATCATCCTGCCGCCGCTGACCTCCGAGTTTCTCAACACCATCAAGAATACCGCGGTGGCCATCACCATCGGCCTGCTGGAACTGACCGGACAGGCGCGCTCGATGCAGGAATTCTCGTTCCAGGTGTTCGAGGCATTCACCGCGGCGACCGTTCTCTATCTCCTCGTCAACGCCGTCGTCGTGACCGCAATGCGTTTCCTCGAGCGCTGGGTCGCGATCCCCGGCTACATCACGGGGAAATAGCGATGCTCGGCAATTTCGATTTCGACGTTATCCGCCGTGCACTGCCCTATCTGTTCTACGAGGGCATGACGTTCACGCTGATGCTCACGGCGCTCGCCGCGCTCGGCGGCCTGATTTTCGGTACGGCGATCGCATTGATGCGGCTCTCCGGCTACAAGCTGCTCGGCCGCATCGCCGGTCTCTATGTCGACTTCATGCGCTCGCTGCCGCTGGTGCTCGTCATCTTCTGGTTCTACTTCCTGGTGCCCTATATCGGGCAGTGGCTGACCGGTGCGCCGCGGCCGATCAAGGTCGGCGCGTTCGCCTCCTCGCTCATCACCTTCATCATGTTCGAGGCGGCCTATTTCTCCGAGATCATGCGCGCCGGCATCCAGTCGATCTCACGCGGGCAGCCGGCCGCGGCGAACGCGCTCGGCCTGACCTACGCGCAGACCATGCGCTACGTCGTCCTGCCGCAGGCGTTTCGCAACATGCTGCCCGTGCTGATCACGCAAACCATCGTGCTGTTCCAGGACACCTCGCTGGTTTACGTGCTCTCAATCACGGATTTCCTCGGCGCGGCGAGCAAGGTCGCGCAACGCGACGGGCGTCTCGTCGAGATGTACCTATTCGCCGCCGTCGTCTACTTCACCATTTCCTGCATCGCGTCCTTCGGCGTTCGCCGCCTGCAGTCGCGCATCGCCATCATCCGCTAGAGCCCCTCATGATCGAGATCAGTCACGTCGACAAATGGTACACCGCCTCGTTCCAGGTGCTGAAGGATTGCACCACCAACGTCGCCAAGGGCGAGGTGGTGGTCGTCTGCGGCCCTTCGGGCTCGGGCAAGTCCACCCTGATCAAATGCGTCAATGCGCTGGAGCCCTTCCAGAAGGGCGATATCACCGTCGACGGCACCAAGGTCAACGATCCCAGAACCGATCTGCCAAAGCTCCGCTCGCGCGTCGGCATGGTGTTCCAGCACTTCGAGCTGTTCCCGCATCTCAAGATCATCGACAATCTCTGCCTCGCGCAGGAGAAGGTGCTGCGGCGGGCTCACGACAAGTCGATGGCCAAGGGCATGCAGCTTCTGGAGCGCGTCGGGTTGAAGGAGCAGGCGCAGAAGTTTCCGGCGCAGCTCTCCGGCGGCCAGCAGCAGCGCGTCGCCATCGCGCGTGCACTGGCGATGGATCCCATCGCCATGCTGTTCGACGAGCCGACCTCCGCCCTCGACCCCGAGATGATCAGCGAGGTGCTGGACGTCATGGTCGACCTCGCCCGCGAAGGCATGACCATGATGGTCGTCACTCACGAAATGGGCTTTGCCCGCAAGGTCGCCAACCGCGTGATCTTCATGGACCGCGGCGAGATCGTCGAGGATGCTCCGAAGGATGATTTCTTCGGCAAGCCCAGAAGCGACCGCGCGCAGAAGTTCTTGTCGAAGATTCTGTCGCATTAACTCTCCCCACCGTCATTCCGGGGCGATGCGAAGCATCGAACCCGGAATCTCGAGATTCCGGGTTCATTCGCTGCGCGAATGCCCCGGAATGACGGGGAGTGGGGTTTATCGCCGCCCACGAATTTCGTATACGAGCAGGCAATTCCCGCATTCCCGACAGGAGACCTGCCTTGGACTCGATCGCCTACGTCAACGGCTCTTTCGTCCCGCTTTCGGAAGCCAAAGTCTCGGTCCTCGATCGCGGCTTCCTGTTCGCCGACGGCATCTACGAGGTTTCGGCCGTGCTCGACGGCAAGCTGGTCGACAATGCCTCGCACCTGGCGCGCCTCGAGCGCTCCGTCGGCGAGATCAAGCTGAAGCTGCCGGAGACGGTCGAGCGCATCACCGAGCTGCAGAAGGAGCTCATCGCGCGCAACAAGCTCGCCAATGGTCTCGTCTATCTCGAAGTGACGCGCGGCGCCGACACGGGACGCGACTTCGCTTTCCCCACGGGCGACGTCAAGCCGACGCTGGTCATGTTCACGTCCGAGAAGGACATCATCAACGCGACCTCGGCCAAGACCGGCATCAACGTCATCACGGTGCCCGACATCCGCTGGGAACGGCGCGACATCAAGAGCGTGGCGCTGCTTGCGCAGGTCCTGGCAAAGCAGGCCGCAGCCGAAGCCGGCGCAGGCGAAGCCTGGATGCTCGAGGACGGTTTTGTCACCGAGGGCGGCTCGTCATCGGCGTTCATCCTGACCCAGGACGACGTCATCGTGACGCGCCAGAATTCGAATGCCATCCTGCCGGGCTGCACCCGCAAGGCCGTGCTGGCGCTCGCCGAAGAGCGCCAGCTCCGCGTCGAGGAGCGCGCTTTCACGGTCACTGAGGCGCTCGCCGCCAAGGAGGCCTTCATCACCAGCGCATCCTCGTTCGTGCAGCCGGTGGTCGCGATCGACGGCAAGCAGGTCGGGAGCGGTAAGCCCGGCCCGATGGCAACGCGGCTGCGCGAGATCTATGTGGAGTTTGCCAAGGCGACGGGAGTTTAAGCCTCGTACTCAGCTATCGCAGGGTGGGCAAAGGCGCGCTTGCGCCGTGCCCACGTCTTCTCTCGCGTTTGCCGAAAAAAAGAGGTGGGCACGCTTCGCTTTGCCCACCCTACGAGATTTGCCCGTGAGGGGCGTCCCGCCCCTCACGCCGCTGTGCATTGCTGCAAGCCGTGGCATGAGGCCTGTGTCGCACACTCCGCCGAAATCGCCCGGTTTGACCGGGCGATCCAGTACGCCGCGGCAGTCGTTGTGAATCTCGAAGCCTCTGGAATACTGGATGCCCCGCCTTCGCGGGGCATGACAGCGGAGAATGCCTCACGCTACCGACGCCTTCACCTTCACGGGATGAACCGAACGGAACGAGATCGCGATCCGGTTCCAGGCATTGATGGTCGCGATCAGCATGGTCAGGTTCACCGTCTCCTCCTCGGAGAATTGCGCACGGACCTGCTCGTAGACGTCGTCGGGCGCGTGCGTTTCCGAAATCAGCGTCACCGACTCCGTCCAGGCCAGTGCTGCGCGTTCCCGATCGGTGTAGAGCGGGGATTCGCGCCAGGCGTTGAGCAGATAGATGCGCTGCTCGGTCTCGCCGCGCTTGCGCGCGTCCTCGGTGTGCATGTTGATGCAAAAGGCGCAGCCATTGATTTGGGAGGCGCGGATCTTGACGATCTCGATCAACGATTTCTCCAGGCCCGTCGACTGGATCTGGGTCTCCAACGCGTTCAGGGCCTTGATCGTGTCGGGCGCGGCCTGGAAGAAATTCATGCGGGGCTTCATGGTCGTTCTCCTTGGTTTGGTCAGTGGGCTCCGCCCGCCGAAACGTGGCCGGGCTTCTTCAGGAAGAGGGACGCGATCAACGCGACGATCAGCGCCGCGCCGAGCAGATAGAAGGTGTCGCTGAAGGCGAGGATGAAGGCCTGCTTCTGCACGATATGGCCGATTGCGACATAGGCGCGGTGCGCCGCATCGGTGCGGTCGACGACGCCGTGATTGACGAAGTACTGGGTCAGTTGTTCCAGCCGCGTGCGGGTCGCCTGCTCGAACACTGACACGGACTGCATCAGTACGTTGGAGTGATATTGCTCGCGCTTGGTCAGCACGGTCTGCAACAACGCGATGCCGACAGCGCCGCCGAGATTGCGCATCATGTTGAACAGGCCGGAGGCCGAGCCTGCATTCTCCGGCTCGATGCCTGATGTTGCAACTGCCGACAGCGGCGTCAGGACCAGTGCCTGGCCGATCGCGCGGACAACATTGGGCCACAAGAGCTGGTCGGCGGCGTAGTCGCTGGTCATGTAGATGTTCATGAAGTTGGAGGCCGCGAACAGAACGAAGCCGACGCCGATTACGATCCGCGGATCGAAGCGCTGCATCAGACGCGGCACCAGCGGAATGAAGAGAAGCTGCGGCAGCCCGGTCCAGGCCAGCACCATGCCGATCTGCTCGGCATTGTAGCCCTGGATGCGTGCCAAATATTGCGGCAGGATGAACACGGAACCGTAGAGCGCGATGCCGAGCAGGAAGTTCGCCAGTATCGCGAAGCCGAAATTGCGACGGACCAGGAGGCGCAAGTTCAGAAGCGGCTTGTCGACGCTCAGCTCGATGATCAGGAACGCGGTCAGCGCAACGGCAGCGATGACGGAGAGCTTGACGATGAAGGGCGAGCCGAACCAGTCGTCCTTGTTGCCTTCCTCCAGCACGGTCTGAAGCGCGGCGAGGCCGATCGCCATGGTGATGATGCCGGCCCAGTCGCCGTCGCGCAGTAGGGCAAGCTTCATGAGCCTCGGTTCCAGCGCGTACCAGAGCATGCCGACCATGATCGCGCCCGGCACCAGATTGACGTAGAAGATGTACTGCCAGCCGAGATTTTCGGTGAGATAGCCGCCGATGGTCGGGCCGATTGCCGGCGCAAAGGTCGCCGACAGCGCGAACAGCGCAAGGCCCACAGGCTGCTTTCCGCGCGGCAGCAGTGTGATGATGAGCGTGAAGGCCATCGGGATCAGCACGCCGCCGGTAAAGCCTTGCACGGCGCGCAGCGCGATCATCTGCGGCAGGTCCTGCGCCAGTGCACAGGCCGCAGAGAGAACCAGGAACAGGATCGCGTTGGTCAGGAGATAAATGCGGATCGAGAACACCTGGGCAAGCCATCCCGAAAGCGGGATCACCACGATCTCCGCGATCAGGTAAGAGGTCGAGATCCAGCCGCCATCGTCGATGCCGGCGCCGATCGCGCCCTGAATGTCGGCCAGTGAGGCGTTGACGATCTGGATGTTCAGCACCGCCATGAAGGCGCCGAGCGTTGCGCCGATCACGGCGATCCAGGTTTTTGCGGAGACCGCGGGCGTGGTGGGCGCAGCCGGAGCTGGAATGGTTGCGGCGGATGTGGCGTTGAGGGCGGGTTGGAGCGTGCTCATGGAAGCCTCGTCTCGTTTCTAGAGACAGGATGCATTAGGCGAATGATTTCGATAATCGCGGAAGTTTTGGAAGGATCGTCCGGCGGAGCTTGATAATCGGGCGAACCGGCGGCCTCATCCGCCGTTCGCGCGCGCCGCGCTGTCGGCGACGCGCTTGCCGATGTCACGCTCGGCCAGCACCGCCTGCTTGGTGTTGACGGTCGGAACCGCCGACATGCCAGGGCGTAACAGGCCGCTCAGGTTGTGGTCGTCGAGCACGATCTTCACCGGCACGCGCTGCACGATCTTGGTGAAGTTGCCGGTGGCGTTGTCCGGCGGCAGCAGCGCGAATTCAAGCCCGCTCGCCGGCGACAGGCTGTCGACATGGCCGTGCAGCGTCTGATTGCGGAAACTGTCGATGCGCATTTCCACCGGCTGGCCGGCGCGCACATGGGTGAGCTGTGTCTCCTTGAAGTTGGCGACGATATAGACCGCATCTAGCGGGACCACCGCCATCAATTGCGTTCCGGCCTGCACGAGCTGGCCGACCCGCAACGAACGGGCACCGACCGTGCCGTCCACCGGCGCGGTGATCTCGGTGTAGGAAAGATTGAGCGAGGCCTGCTCCGCGATCGCGCGTGCGCGCTCGAGCTGCGCGACGGCCCTGGCGCGCTCGGTGGTGAGCACGTCGACCTTGCGTTGTGCGGCCATCAGGCCCGATTTTGCGTGCTGCAATTGCGCGTCGCTGGCGCGGAGCGCGGCGTCGGTCTGCTGTGCGCGCTGGATCGTGCCGGAGCCCGACTTCATCAGCTCGTCGTAGCGCGCACGCTCCTCCTGCGCGAATTTCAGGTTGGCCTCGGCCGCGGCGACGTCGGCGGTGCTCTGTTCGATGATCGGCTGCTGCAGCGCGATCTGCGCATCGAGATTGCGGACCGACGCTTCGCCGCCGGCAACGTCGGCGCGGGCCTGGTCGAGCGCCGCCCTGAAATCGCGGTCGTCGATCCGCGCCAGCACCTGACCCGCTTTGACCTTCTCATTGTCGCCGACCAGCACCTGGGCGATGTAGCCGGAGACCTTTGGCGCGATGATCGTGGAGTCCGCCTTCACATAGGCGTCATCGGTGGATTCGAGATAGCGCCCGGTCGTCAGGTAGTCGTAGCCAAAATCGGTCGCCGCGGCGACGCCCAGCCCCAGTGCGAGTGCGATGGCCACCCGCTTGATCGCCTGCCGCGACGGGCGCAGGCCGATTTTTGTAGTTGGTTCAGTGACATAAGTAGCGTTCGACATGGCGCTCTCCGGCATCTCCAAGCGTCCCCGTCTGAAAGGACGCCGCTCGTGACGGTAAGATGCGCTGTCCCGCCCGTTGTGATAATCCCAGAAGAACTGGAAGCATTATCCAGCGACAGCGGATAATCGGAGCCTCGATCATGGACCGCTTCACCAGCCTCACGGCCTTCGTCCGGGTGGTCGAAAATGGCGGATTCTCCGCCGCCGCCCGCCGCCTCAACATGTCGACGACCATGGTGAGCAATCACGTCCAGGCGCTGGAGGACCGGCTCGGCGTGCGCCTCCTCAACCGCACGACGCGGAAGGTGAGCCTGACCGAAATCGGCCAGGCCTATTACGACCGCTCGACGCAGATCCTCGCCGACCTCGAGCAGGCCGACGACATCGCTGGCGCGCTGCAATCGACACCGCGCGGCACGCTGCGCATCCATATCGCCACCCACATGGTACCGTTCGTCGCGCCGGTGGTGGCCGAATTCCTGTCCGCCTATCCGGAGGTGAAGGTCGACTTGCGCATGGGCGAGAGCAACGTCGATCTGGTCGCTGAGGGGTTCGACCTTGCGCTCCGAATGACATCGCCGCCGGATTCGAGCCTGATCGTGCGAAGCCTTGCGACCTGGCGGCACGTGCTGTGCTGCTCACACGCCTATATCGAGGCGCGCGGGCGCGTGCAGCAGCTCGAGGAGCTTGCGGAGCACAATTGCGTGCGCCATTTGAACTATCCTTTCGAGGAGTGGCGCTTCCTCGATCGCAAGGGCAACCCTGCATCGGTCCGCGTATCCGGCACTCTCATGACCAACAGCGGTGAGGCCTTGCGCACCGTCGCGCTGCAAGGCGCCGGCGTTTGCCTTGCGGCGGGGTTTTTGGTGCACGACGATCTCGAAGCCGGACGCCTGGTCCGCCTGCTGCCGGAATATCGTCCGGTCGAGCTGTCGATGAATGCGGTCTATCCGCATCGCCATCATCTGTCGGCGAAGGTGCGGACCTTCATCGACATGCTCGTGCACCACAGCGCCGAGCAGCAGAAGCTGATCAATCCCTACGCCTGACGCGAGGGATCATGATGCCGGTTCCCCTGCTCGGGTTTGGCCGTTAGACTGGTGACGCCATGTACGTTACCGCCACCGAGAGCCGGGTTCTTGCGCGCATCTTCGGGCTGCTGTCCGAGGACATGGGGGAGCGAGACGTCCGTGAAGCGGTCGGACATCACCTGCTCGAATTGCTGCAGGCGGATTACTACGCGTCTTTCGTCTGGGAGGACGCGACGAAGACGTTCGGCAAGGCCGTATTCCTGCACATGGATCCGAAGAACCTCGCGAACTACGACGCCTATTACCAGTACCACGATCCCATCACCTTCAAGCTCCAGGCACGCCGTGAAGCGACGCTGGTGACGCAAGTCATGCCGCAGCGCGATCTGATGCGGACGGAGTTCTTCAATGACTTCCTCGCACGCGACGGGCTGCATTGGGGCGTCAACGCCTACAGCTTTGTCGGCGATCGCAACATCGGCGATGTCAGGATCTGGCGCTGCCGCCAGCGCGACAATTTCGACGCGCATGCGCTGGAATTGCTGCGGCTGATCGAGCCGGCATTCACCGGAGCGCTCGTCCGTGCAAACGGCGACGCCGCGGTGGCCGGTGTCTCACCGGTTCTCAAGCTCTCGGTCCGCGAGTTCGAGATCGCGCGCATGATCGCGGATGATCTCAGCGACAAGGAGATCGCGCACCGCCTTCAAGTCGAGGTATCGACGGTGCGCACCTATCTGAAGCGCATCTTCGACAAGCTCGGCGTACGCCGGCGCAGCGGCGTCGCCGGTCTATTGTCGAGGCACTAAAGCGCGATGAGGTTTAGGATGAATCGTCATCGCGCTTTACGTTGTTGTTTGAGCATGATCTTTTCGGAAAACCGCTTCACACTTTTCCGGATCATGCTTTAGTGCGTGGGCGCCGGCAGGCGTCCAAACACCTTGTCCATTGCCATTCCAATCGCGAGCAGCCGGCGGTCGCTTCCGGCGGGTCCATCGAGCTCGAGACCGACAGGGAGCTTGCTCGACGCGCCCAGCGCGACCGGGATCTGGATGCCGGGGACACCGGCATTGCTGCCGGGGTCGGTGTTCTGGATGAACAGCAGGAAATTCGGCAGGCTGCTGGAATCGGGATTTGCGGCGAGCGCGACCTTCGGCGTGGTCGGAAACGCGATGGCATCGAGCTTGTTCTTGGCGAACGTGTCGCGATAGAGCGCCTGAAGCGACGGACGAGCCGTTTTGATCGCCGCGTCGTAGACCGGCTTGCCGTCGACGACGGTGTTGTCGGGACCAGGCAATTTGTGCGGGATCACCAGGCCATCGTAGGTGCCTTTTACATCGGGACTTGCAATGTCTTTGGCCAGCGCTTCGATGGTGATGCCGGTGCCAGTGTGCTTGAGATAGGCGACCATGTCTTCATTGGCCTCATAGATGGCCACGGGGAAACTCACTTTGCCGTTGAGCTCGGCGAGCTCTGGCATCTCGACATCGACCACGGTGACACCCTGCGATCTGAGCTTGTCGATCGCCGCCTTGAAGGCGCCATCCGTATCGCCGTCGAGATTGGCCTGCATGATCTTCGCAACGCCGATGCGCACCTGCTTCAGATCGGCGGGGACGATCGCACCGCCGCCGGCGATGATGCGGTCGAGCGCCGCGACGTCCGTCATTGTTGCCGCCATCGGGCCCGCGGTGTCGCGGGTGTGGGAGATCGGCGCGATGCCGCCTTGCGGATAGCGGCCGACGGTCGGTCGCAGCGATGCGCAGCCGTTGAGCGCGCAGGGGATTCGAACTGATCCGCCAGTATCGGTGCCAAGGCCCGCGGTCACGATCCGCGCGCCGATCGCGGCGGCCGTTCCGGACGACGAGCCGCCGGCGATCTTGCTGGTGTCATAGGCGTTGCGGACGCCGGGCTCGGCGCCGGTCTTGAAGCCCGCATTGTATCCGGAGATGCCGAAGGCCAGCTCGTGCATGTTGGTCTTGCCGATGATGATGGCGCCGGCTGCGCGCAACTTCGCCGCGACGGGAGCATCGTTCTTCGGAACGAAGCCCTTCAGCGCCGGCGTTCCCGCGCTGGTGGGCAGCCCGGCGACCTCGATATTGTCCTTGATCACGACGGGCACACCGCCAAGCGGCTGGCACGGGCGCTTCCTGCGCCGCGCATCGAAGGCCTCGGCAGCCTTCATGGCGCCGGCCTCGTCCAGCGTGATGAAGGCGTTGAGATTGGGATTGGCCTTGGCGCGGGCCAACGTTGCCGATGTCAGCGCCTTGCTCGTGACCTTGCCTGCGCAGATGTCGGCCGCGGCCCGGGTCATCGTCAGCTGGTCGAGGTCGATCGCCTGTTGCGCGAGCGCGGGCGCCGGCAGCGCGGCGGCAGACAGGATGAGGCTTGCGATAGCTGAATTCAGCGAAACGGTTCTGCGTTCCATGAGGCTCCCCCGTGACCACCGGAGCTTACCTCAGGCGGAGGACGGTGCCTGTCCTCATTTTCGTGGACGCGGAGCCTCCTCAGGCTGCCTGGGCAGCTGCCGGCCGCGCCAGCAAGGATACGACCTCGGCCTTGACCTTCGTGATCGCGGCATCCTTCACCGGCCCGTAGCCGCGGATGTCCATCGGCGCCTTGGCGATGGTCACGAGATCAGGCAGATGCGCGGTGTCGAGCCGGCCGAGCATCATGTCAATCAATCCCTCGTACCAGGTGATCAGCTCGCGCTCTGCGCGCCGCTCGGAGGTATGGCCAAACGGATCAAAAGGCGTGCCGCGCAGGCCCTTCAGCCGAGCGAGCAGGGAGAGTGGCATCTGGATCCACTGCCCGAAGACGCGCTTGCGCGGCCGGCCGCGCGCGTCGCGCTTTGAGGGGAGGAAGGGCGGCGCCAGATGATAGTTGACCCTGAAATCGCCGTCGAACTCGCGCTTCAGCGTGTCGAGAAAGCCGGTCTGCATATGCAGGCGTGCCACCTCGTATTCGTCCTTGTAGGCCATCAGCTTGAACAGGGAGCGCGCGACCGCATCGGTCAGCGCCTCGCTACCGAATTTACTCTCGGCGCTGCGCACCTTCGCGACCATCGCCCGAAAGCGCGCCGCATAGGCTGCGTCCTGATATGCAGCCAGGAATTCGGCACGACGGTCGATGATTTGTTCGAGCGTCTCGGCGACGGGAGAGCCCTCCGGCTTGGGGAGAGAATCCGGATCGGCCGCGGCGATCCGGCCCCAGGCCAAAGCCTGCTTGTTGCGCTCGACCGCGACGCCGTTGAGCTCGATCGCGCGGAGCAAAGCCTGAAGCGAGACCGGCACGAGGCCGCGCTGCCAGGCAAAGCCGAGCATGATGATGTTGGCGTAGACGGCATCGCCGAGCAGGTGTTCGGCCAGTGCGTTTGCGTCGATTGTATCGAGATTGCCGTCACCGACGACCCGGCGGATCGCGCGCAGGCGGGCGGGCGAGGCGAGATCGGCGTCGCGGAAGCGCACGACGTCGCCGGTCGGCATCTCCGCCGTGTTGATCGCGGCACGCGTGCCGCGGTGGTAGGTGCCGGAGGCTTTAGGCGAAGAGCTGACGACGAGATCGCAGCCGATCAGCGCATCTGCTGCGCCCTGATCGATGCGCACCTGATGCAGCGCCTCCGGGCTCGCGGCAAGACGGATGTAGCTCAGCACGGGTCCGAATTTCTGCGCAAAGCCGGTAAAATCCAGCACCGAGACGCCGTGGCGTTCGAGATGCGCGGCCATGCCGATCAGCGCGCCGACGGTGATCACGCCGGTGCCGCCGACGCCGGTCACCAGGAGATCGTAGGGTCGGTCGAGCGACGCGGGCGCGGGCAGGGGGAGCGAGGCGGCGCGACCCACGGCATCGACGTCGCTCGCCGTCCTCTTCCGTCGCGTGGCGCCTTCGACCGTCACGAAACTCGGGCAGAAGCCGTTGAGGCAGGAAAAGTCCTTGTTGCAGGCCGACAGGTTGATCTGGCGCTTGCGGCCGAACGGCGTTTCCTTCGGCTCGACGCTCAGGCAGTTGGACTCGACCGAGCAGTCGCCACAACCTTCGCAGACGAGATCGTTGATGTAGGCAAAGCGCTTCGGATCTCCCATCTGACCGCGCTTGCGCCGGCGGCGCTTCTCGGTGGCACAGGTCTGCTGATAGATCAGCACGGAGACCCCAGGGACTCCGCGCAACTCGCGTTGCACGGCGTCCATCTCCTCGCGCGGATGGATGCTTACGCCACCAGGCAGATCTGTGGGCGAGAACTGCGCGGGATTGTCCGACACCAGCGCGATGCGCGAAACGCCCTCGGCGCGAACGCTGTGCGCGATCGCGTGCACGCTGACGGGGCCGTCGACCGGCTGGCCGCCCGTCATCGCCACCGCGTCGTTGAACAGGATCTTGTAGGTGATGTTGGCCTTCGCGGCGATCGCCTGCCGGATCGCCATCGAGCCCGAGTGGTAATAGGTGCCTTCTCCGAGATTCTGGAACACGTGCTTGTGGCCGGTGAATCTTGACGACGCAGCCCAGTTCACGCCTTCGCCGCCCATCTGGATCAGCGACGAGGTCTCGCGGTCCATCCAGCTCGCCATGAAATGGCAGCCGATACCGGCGAGCGCCTTGGAGCCTTCGGGGACTTTGGTTGACGTGTTGTGTGGGCAGCCTGAGCAGAAATAGGGCGTGCGCGTCGCGCCGCTGACGGTGATCACGCGCTCAGCCTCCGGCGACAGCGCGGCCGCACGCGCGGCGAGGTTCAACCCCGGAAACATCGGGTCGAGCCGTCGTGCCAAGACGCCTGCGAGCGCGCGGGGCGACAATTCCCCGATCCAGGAGATCAGCCGCGTCCCTTGTTCGTCATGCTTGCCGACCATGCGCTCCGGCTTTGCGCCGGGAAAGTCGTAAAAATACTCCTTGAACTGGCTTTCGATGATGCCGCGCTTTTCCTCGACCACCAGGATCTCGCGCTTGCCCTTCACGAACTCCATCGCGTCGTGCAGCGCCAGCGGCCAGACCATGCCGACCTTGTAGATGTCGATGCCGATGCTGCGGCAGGCCGCTTCATCAAGGCCCATCAGCCGCAGTGCCTCCATCAGGTCGAGATGCGCCTTGCCGGTGGTGACGATGCCATAGGTCGCGTGCGGGATGTCGTAGATGTGCCGGTCGATCGGGTTGGCCTTGGCGAAGGCGTAGACCGCATGCTTCTTCGCCTCCAGCCGTTCCTCGATCTGCGGACCCGGCAGATCCGGCCAGCGATAGTGCAGGCCGCCCGGCGGCGGCGTGAAGTCGGGCGTACGGAAGTCGCGCGGCGGACGCAATGCGACGGAGGCGCCTGATTCCACGATCTCCGAGATCGCCTTGAAGCCGACCCACATGCCGGAGAAGCGGCTCAGTGCGTAGCCATATTCGCCGAACTCCAGATACTCGCTGACGCTTGCCGGATGCAGCGTCGGCATGAACCAGCTCATGAAGGCGACGTCGGACTGGTGCGGCATCGAGGAGGAGACGCAGCCATGGTCGTCGCCAGCGATCACGAGCACGCCGCCATGCGGCGAGGAGCCGTAGGCGTTGCCGTGCTTGAGCGCATCGCCGGAGCGGTCGACGCCGGGGCCCTTGCCGTACCAGAGCCCGAACACACCCTGCACCTCGCGGTCGGCTTGCGTCTCGACCTGCTGGGAGCCGAGCACGGCGGTCGCAGCGAGATCTTCGTTCACCGCGGGCAGAAACTCGATGCGATCTCTGGTCAGGCGATCCTTGATACGCCACAGCTCGAGGTCGACGCCGCCGAGCGGCGAGCCGCGATAGCCGGAGATGAAGCCAGCGGTGCTCAGCCCCGCGGCGCGATCGCGCCGGGCCTGGTCAAGCGCGATGCGGACGATCGCTTGCGTGCCCGTGAGGAAGACCCTGCCATCCTCGCGCTCGTAGCGGTCGGAGAGCTCGTAAGCATCGAGTGATGAAATGGCGTCCATGGTGGACCTCGCGCGGCGTCCCTGCCGGATAGGCGAAAGGTTAGTCCCTGATGGCTGGTAGGTCTTACCTATCCATCCCGAATGGAGGCGATATTTGGTACATTTTTGCGATATTATCTTCGGTGTGGTAGAATTATCCGGATTGAGGTGCTTCCATGATCGAAGAACAGGACGCGCGGATTCTCGCTCATCTCCAGAAGGATGGTCGCGCCACCAACCAGCAGCTTGCCGAGGAGGTCGGCATGTCGACCTCGGCATGCTGGCGCCGGGTGCGCGCGCTGGAGGAGACCGGAATCATCCAGGGCTATGCGGCGCTGGTCGCGCGCGAGCGGGCAGGGTTTGCAATGTCCGCGGTCCTCCATGTCTCGCTGGAGCGGCATGATGCAAAATTCGTCGACGAGTTCGTCTCGCGCGTAACGAAACGTCGCGAGGTGCTGGAGTGCTTTGCGACCACGGGCGATGCCGACTATCACCTGCGCGTCGTGGTGCAGGACATGGCGGCCTACAACAAATTTCTCGATGAATTCATGTTCCGGATTCCCGGCATCCGCTACGTCCGAAGCAACGTGATCCTGAAGGAGATCAAGACGGGCGTGGCGCTGCCGTTTTGATATGCGGTGTCGTCGGGTCGTAGGGTGGGCAAAGGCGCTCTTGCGCCGTGCCCACCATCTCTCCACGATTGCGAAAAGTGGTGGGCACGCTTCGCTTTGCCCACCCTACGATATCTATTCCGCGGCCACGCGCGGCTGTGTCTTCCACGCGCCGGCGGCCGGCCGCTTCAGCCCGAGATTGTCCCGCAGCGTCTTGCCGCGATAATCCTTCTGGAACAGCCCGCGCCGCTGTAGCTCCGGCACGACGTGGCGGACGAAGTCGGCATAGGAGCCCGGAACGTAGGTCGCAGCGATGACAAAGCCGTCGCAGCCTCGCTCGATGAACATCTCCTCGAATCTGTCGGCGATCTCCTTCGGTCCGCCGACCATTGCATCCTGTACTCCGCCGCGTCCGGAGAAGGTGACGAAATCACGCGCGGTCGGATTGCTCTTGCCCGACAGCTTCAGTACGCCGTCGCGGATGCCGAGGATGCCCTGCATGCTCTTCAGCTCGTCGGTCGTGAGCGGCTCATCGAGTCCCTTCGAGGCGAAATCATAGTTGAGGGCTTCGGCGAGCAGCGACAGCGCGTCGATCTGGAGCGGCAGCGTGTTGATCAGCGCCATCCTGTCTTCCGCTTCCGTCTTGGTCGCGGCGCAGACCGGCGTGGTCAGGTTGCAGAGGAACATCGCATCGGGGTCGCGTCCGGCCTTGGCAGCCTCATTGCGCACGGCGGCGTAGCCCTCCTTGGCGCCCGCAAGATTCCGCGCAGCAGTGAAGACCACTTCGCCCCAGCGTCCCGCAAAGCGCTGCCCGCGGCCGGAGGCGCCGGCCTGGATGATGACGGGATGGCCCTGGTCCGAGCGCGGCACGGTGAACGGCCCGCGCGATTTGTAGAATGGCCCCTTGTGATCGAGACGCTTCACTTTGCTCGGATCAGCGAAGCGGCCGCTCGTCTTGTCCACGATCAGCGCGCCGTCTTCCCAGGTGTCCCAATGGCCAAGCACGACCTCCATGAATTCGTCGGCGCGGTCGTAGCGAGCGTCATGTTCGGGATGGGAGTCCCTGCCCATGTTGAGCGCCTCGCCGTCATTGAGCGAGGTGACGACGTTCCAGCCCGCGCGCCCACCCGACATCAGGTCGAGGGTGGCAAAGCGGCGCGCGACGTCGAACGGCTCGTAATACGTAGTCGAGCAGGTCGCGCCGAGCCCGAGCCTGTCGGTGACCATGCCCATGGTGGTCAGCACGATCAGTGGATCCATCTTGACGCAGCGGATGCCATATTCGACGGTGTGCGCGTGATCGTTGCCGTAGCGGTCCGGCATCGCCAGGCGGTCGTCGAAGAACGCCATGTGGAACTTGCCGACTTCGAGAATGCGCGCGATCTCCTGGTAGTAGTCCGCCGACATCGAATCATCGCGCGAGTCCGGATGCCGCCACGAGCTCGGCAGATTGGTGCAGTTCTGCGCCTGAAGGAAGCCGACCAGTACCATCTGCCGCGTCATGCCGCTTCTCTCCGTTTTTCGTCAGGCGAGGTCGAGCTCGGTGTCGAGCTTGTAGCCGCGCGCCAGCGCGCGCAGCTTCTCCCAGGTCGCGTCCTCGACCGCGATGCCGTCGCGCAATCGCTCGATTTCCCGCAGATGCTCGACCTCGCCGGGATAGAACACCCCGCGGCTTCCTTCCGACGGCGGCGTCGACTTCAGGTAACGCGCGAACTCGGCGACCTCGCGCTTGAAATCCTTCAGGGGGCGGAACGCGGCGACGTTGAACACCGCCATGAAGCATCCGTCATTGTGACGGCCGGTCGGCTCGACACCGAAGCCGAGACCGGTGAGCAGGCCGCACAGCACCTCGACCATGGCCGCGAGGCCACTGCCCTTGTAGCCCTCGGTGCAGCCGAGCGGCAGCAGTGCGCCGCCCTTGCGATATTGCGTGGGGTCGGTGGTGTGCCGCCCTTCGGCATCGATGATCCACCCCAACGGAATCTCTTCGCCGCGCGCGACCGCTAGCTGGATTTTGCCCGCGGCGACCGCCGAGGTCGCCATGTCCAGATAAAACGGGGCCTCGAGATCGGACGGCACCGCGATTGCGATCGGGTTGGTGCCGAGCCGTGCCTCGCGGCCGCCGAACGGCGCCACATGTTTTGGCGAGCGGCCGGAATCCGCCGTCGCAATTCCGATCATGCCTTCGCGCATCGCCATCAGCGGATATGCCGCGAGCCGGCCGACATGGCTCTGCCGGAACACGGTGCAGGCGGCGACGCTTGCGGTCTTCGCCTTCGCGATCGTCAGCATCATCGCCTTGGCGTTGACGTGGAAACCGAAGCCCCAATGGCCGTCGATGACCGTCGTGGTTGGCGATTCCTGCACGATCGTCCATTGAGCACCGGGCACGATGTGGCCGGCCTTGATGCGGTCGATATAGGTCGGGATCGCGATCACGCCGTGGGAGTCATGGCCGGCGAGATTGGCGTTGACGCAGCCAGTCGCAACCGCATCGGCTTCCTCGACGGATGCGCCCGCAGCCCGAAGCAGCGCGGCACTGACGCGCGTGAGGCGGTCGGCCTTGACGATCGGCATGGCGTTCCCTCGATGCCCGCCCGTTGGCGGGCTGGATTGTTGAGGGCCATCGTCTCAAAGCGCAGGCGTGATATCAATCTCCCGTAAACCAAATCAGGGCTGCATATTGGTAAAGGAGCCGTGCGCGGATGCCGCTGCTGGCGCGAAAAGCCGCGTCCACCGTAGTTCTGCGAACAGTTTTGCACCACTCGTTCGCAGCCCATTCACTTTGATTGCGGGTTTGCAGGGGGCAATAACGACCACTTAGGCGGTCGTCGCCGATAAAGTCCCGGGAAAAACGGCAGGAATGCCCCGGGAGTTGAGACCTTGCAGACGACCCTCGCGCGCACATTTGCAGCGTTGAGTGCCATCAACGAAGCCATCCTGTATGCGAAATCGCCGGACGAGCTGTACCAGAAGGTCTGCGACGCCGGGTTTTCGAGCGGGGACTTTTTGGCGGTCTCGGTGTTCCTGGTCGAGCCGGATGGCCGGCGGCTGCGCTTCGCGGCGGGCTGCGGCGAGGATGTTCCCCGGCTGCGGTCCATCAATATCACCATCGAGGAAGGCACACCGGAAGGATCAGGCGTCGGCGGTGAGGCGTTCCGCACGCAGCGGCTGTGCATCAGCAACGATTTCCTGAACGATCCGCGTTCGTTGGCGTGGCGCGAAGGCGCCATCAAGGCCGGTGTCGGTGCGGCTGCGGCCCTGCCACTGATATGCAATGGGAAGAGCATCGGCGTACTGTTCGCCACGCGCACCGAGGCCGGATCGCTCGACGAGCAGATGGTCTCTCTGTTCACGCGCATGTCGTCCAACATCTCCTATGCGCTCGAAAATCTCGAGCGCGAAACGGCCCGCGTCCGCGGCGAAAAGGCGATGCGGCGGCTGAACCGCATGTTCAGCGCCATCAGCGCGACCAACGAAGCTATTTTGCGCGCCAAGACCGAGCTCGAGCTGTATCAGCTCGTCTGCGACGCCTCCGTGCACAGCGCCAAGTCGATTGCAACCATCGTCCTGCTCCGCGAGCCGAATTCACACTGGTTGAAGCCGGTGGCGGGAACGGGCGAAAATCTCGACCTCGTCACCCAGGCGCGCTACTCGATCGATCCGGACAATCGGTTCGGCCGCGGCATTTCCGGCCAGGTGTTCCGCACGCAGGAGCCGATCGTCGAGGACGACCTCGCCAGTCGCACCAAGGGAACGCCCTGGGAGCAGGTCAACGTCGATACCGGCGTCGCGGCTTGCGTGGCCGCGCCGCTGATCAAGTGCGGCGACGGCGTCGGCGTGCTGCTGTTCTTCATCAGCCGGTCCTGGGCAAAGGACCAGGAGATCGTCGGCTTGCTGCTGCGCATGGCGGAGAACGTCTCCTTCGCGCTCGACAACTTCGCGCGCGACGAGGAGAAGGCACGGATCGCCGCCGAGGAGGAGCGGCTGGCGCGGATGTATGCCGCGCTCAGCGCCACCAATGAGGCGATTCTGCGCGCGCGATCGCGCGCCGAACTGTTCGATCTGGTCTGCGAGGCCACGGTACAAAGTGCAAAATTCGCATCGACCACGATCTTTGTGGCCGATCTTGAGGCCGAATTGCTCCGTGTCGCGTCGAGCTACGGGCCGCATGCGGAAGACTTGCGCAACTACACGTTCTCCCTCACCGACGCGGTGCCGGAGGGACGAGGGTTGACCGGAACCGCCTTCCGGACTCGCCAGACCTATATCAGCAACGACCTCCTGGCCGACGAGCGCATCAAGCCATGGCACGAAAGCGCGCGTCGCGCCGGCATACATTCTTCAGCGGCCTTGCCGCTGTTCAACGGCGGTCGGGTCGAAGGTGTCTTCCTCTTCAATGCCGTGGAGCGCGACACATTCACTCCGGAGTTCGTCGAGTTGCTCCGGCGGTTGCAGGCCAACGTCGCCTTTGCGCTCGAGAACTTCGATCGCGCGGAGGAGAAGGCGCGTGCCGACAGGCAGCGCGACAGGCTGAGCGGCATGTTCCAGGCGCTTTGCGCGACCAATGAAGCCATCATGCGCGCCAAGACGCGCGAGGAGCTGTTCGAGGTGGCCTGCCAGGCCGCCGTCCTCGGCGGGATGTTCGCCTCGACCACCATCGGTCTCATGGATGCCAAGCATGAAGTTCTCCGAGTCGTCGCGGCCAAGGGGCGCAAGCACGAGAGGATGCTCGGTCGCACCTGCGTCATCTCCGCCGATCATCCCGAAGGAAGAGGCCTGATCGGCACGTCGGTGCGGACCCGACGACCCTGCGTGATGAACGACTATCTGAACGATCCGCGCTCCGAGCATTGGCGCACCAAGGCGAACGAGGACGGCACCCACGCGGCAGCGAGCTTCCCGCTGCTGCGCGCGGGTCGGGAGCCGATCGGCATCCTGCTGTTCCTTGCGCCCGAGGAAGGCACCTTTACGCCCGACCTCGTGGAGCTGCTGGAGCGGCTCGCGGAAAACGTCTCCTTCGCACTCGACAATTTCGACCGCGCCGAAGAGAAGGCTCGTACGGAGGAGCAGAAGGAGCGCCTGACGCTCATGTTCGCGGCGCTGAGCGCGACCAATGAAGCGATCATGCGGGCGAAGTCCCGTGCCGAATTGTACGAGCTGGTGTGCCAAGCGGCGGTGCTCGGCGGCAAGTTCACCTCGACGACCATCGCGCTTGCCAGTCCCGACAGCGACCAGCTCGAGATTGTGGCTACTGCCGGCCCATCCTCCGAGACGACGCGGAACGTCAGGCTGTCCATCGACCCCGCGCGTCCCGAAGGGCGTGGCATGAGTGGTACGGCGTTCCGCACCCGGCAGCCCTGCATCAGCAACGACTATCTGAACGACAACCGGGTCGCCGCGTTCCATGCCATCGTTCGCAACGACCGGGCGCGGTCGGGCGCCGCATTCCCGCTGATCGCACACGATCAGGCCGTTGGCGTCATGATTTACATGTCAACCGAGCACGCGGCGTTCACCGGCGAGTTCGTCGAGCTGCTCCAGCGCCTCGCCGACAACGTCTCCTTCGCGATGGAGAATTTCGACCGTGCCGACGAGAAGAACAAGGCCGACGAGCGCATCGAATATCTGGCGTCCCATGACAGCCTGACCAACCTGCCGAATCGCGAGACGTTCAACGCCCTCTTGCGTGCGGCTATCGACACGGCGCAGCGTCACGACCACCGCTTTGCCCTGTTGTTCATCGACCTGGACCGGTTCAAGGTCATCAACGACTCGCTCGGCCATGAAGCTGGCGACTTGCTCCTGCTCGAGGTCGCCGCTCGGCTGCGCCGCGCGCTGCGGACGAGCGACGTGATGGCGCGGCTCGGCGGCGACGAATTCGTGGTCATTCTCGACCAATGCGGTGAGATCGATGACGTGCAGCGCATCGCAACCGGGCTCCTGACGGCACTCGCGCAGCCGATGGAGCTTGCCGGTCACGAGTGCCACACCACGGCCTCGATCGGCATCGCGATGTATCCGGCCAACGGCGCCGACGCGCAGACGCTGACCAAGAATGCGGACATGGCGATGTACCTCGCCAAGGAAGACGGCAAGAACGGTTACCGCTTCTTCTCCAAGGAGGTGAAGACGCAGTCGATCGAGCGGCTGTCGCTGGAAAGCGCGCTGCGGCGGGCGCTGGAGCGCGAGCAGTTCGCGCTGAACTACCAGCCCAAGGTGGACATGGAGACCGGCCAGATCACCGGCGTCGAGGCGCTGCTCCGTTGGACGCATCCCGAGCTCGGCAGCATATCGCCGGCGCAGTTCATCCCGCTCGCCGAGGAGACCGGCCTGATCGTTCCGATCGGCCGTTGGGTGCTGAAGGAGGCCTGTGCGCAGGCCATGGCCTGGCAGCGCCGCGGCCTCTTGCCGCTGTCGATGGCGGTCAACCTGTCGCCGCGGCAGTTCGCCGACGAGCACCTGTTGCAAGATGTCGACGAGGCGCTCGCGGCGAGCGGCATGTCGCCCGTGCTGCTCCAGCTCGAAGTCACCGAGAGCATGATGATGCGCAACGTCGGGCGCGCGTTGAAGGTGCTCGACGCCATCCAGAGCCGCGGTATTCGCCTCGCGATCGACGACTTCGGCACCGGCTATTCGTCGATGTCGCTGATGAAGCATTTTCCGATCGACACCATCAAGATCGACCGCTCCTTCGTGCGCGATCTGTCGCATGACAGCGAGGACCAGGCGATCGCGCAGGCGATCATCAGCATGGGCAAGGCGCTCGGCATGACGGTGGTCGCCGAGGGGGTCGAGAATGCCGAGCAGGAGACGTTCCTGCGAACTCATGGCTGCGACGAGATGCAGGGCTTCCTGATCGCCAAGCCGCTGCCGGCGCGGCAGATGGCCGAGCTGTTGCGACCTATGGCGCCACCACTCCAGCCCGAGCAGGACGCAGGCAGCGAGGCGGAGACCACGTCACGGCTGAAACGCGCTGTCGTCTGACGGCAGCGGGTGCAACTCGCGAGTGGCGTGATCGTCACCCTCGGACTTGCTTGGAAAATCCTGTGGCCCCGTCAGAGACGTCTGCTCGACGAACAGTGCAAGGATCGTGCGCGCGCCTTCGGCGAAGCTCGCGCTTTCGTTCAAGCCAAGCTCGCAACACAACGCGCTGCTCATCGGCTCATGGTCGTCGAACACCGCCATGGCGGGCCCCCACCACCACGCCGGCGCGGGCGAGCGCTCGTGCTCGGGCACGGCGTGCCAGCGGGCGAACTCGTCCATCACGCGCTCGAACTCCAGGCGTTGAGCCTGATGCATTGCTTCGGTGCTCCCTGTGCCGCGCCTGAAAACAGGCCGATCAGTTAAGGACACGGTGACGGCCTTGACGCGGTGAGAAAATCCGCTCGCGCAAATCTTCGCGAGCCATTCAAGCCGACCTCATCGTCGGCCACGGGCAACTGGCGACCGGGCTTTTTGCCGGCGCCGACCGCGTTGCTATGTTCTAGCCGTCAAGGCTCCCGCCCGGCAAGGCGCGGGGTCCGCGGATGCCTGACGCCAGTCTAGCAGAAGCTTCGCCGTGCCGCCATGCTAGCGATTGAATGGCCGGTTTCGGCTGAACAGGAGATAGAGCGCACGCGGATTGGTGGTCAGATAGCGCCAGAACAAGCGCCGCGGTTCCAGCATCGTGCGCCAGACCCATTCCAGCCCGATCGTCTGCATCCATTTCGGCGCGCGGCTGCGGCTGCCGGACAGGAAATTGAACAGGCCGCCAGCGGTCTTGATCACACCGACATTGCCGAGATGGGGCGTGTATTCCTCGACGAAAAGCTGCTCGAAGGGCACGCCGAGCGCGACCCAGAGATAATCGGGTGCCAGCGCGTTGATCTCGTCGACCTTGGCCCGCAGCGCGTCGCCGCGGAGATAGCCATGGCTGCGTCCGACGATCTTCAGGTTCGGGTACATCTTCCGAATCCGAGCGACCGCAGCGGCGTTCTCGTCCTCGCTGGCGCCCAGCATGTAGAAGGTCCGGCCGGCAGCTTCGGCTTTGCGGGCGACGACATGGAAGAGATCGGTCGTCGCGACGCGTTCGGGAAGCGGGAACCATGATTGCAGCCTGGAGGCCGCTACCAGCGGCTGGCCGTCGGCATTGATCAGGTCGGCCGAGCGGAACAGGCGGTCGGTTTGCGGCTCGGTCGAGCAGCGCGCCAGCACTTCGCCGTTGGCGGAGGTGAGATAGAGCGGGCGGCCAATGCGATGACGCGGGTCGGTCGCCTCGATCATGAAATCGGCAGTCGCTTCCAGGTCGAGCGCGGCCATGCGAAGGCCACCGACCGTGGTCCGTGGTACCTCGGCGGTCGCGGTGCGTCCGACCAGATTGACGCGGCGCTCAAGCATATTGTTTGCCTCGCTGGCGCGATTGGGTCGCGCGATTGAGCTCGTTGAGGATGACGCCGACGAGCTTGCGCTCGCCACCGCCGAGTGCGGTGAGGATGTCTTCCATGGCATCGTTGATGTCGAGATGAGTGGGCAGCACGGCCACCAGCGCGTCCGCTGCGTCGAGCAGCTTGCGGTCGGCAGCGGTCAGCGGCATTGCCGGCCCATCGAGAATGACGAGATCGCTGCCGCCTGTGGAACGTGCCTGCGCCACCGACTTGCCGATGGCCTCGACGGCCTTGCCGGCATCGCCCCCGGCGACGGGCAGCACCGAAATGCCGTTTGCGGTCTTGATCTCGCGCGATGCCTTGTTGCCGATTGAGAGCCAGCCGAACCGGCCCGGCTCGCTCTTGCCGGGGCGGTTGAGCTTGTCGGAGAGCTCGTGGGCCTGGCGGTCGGTGTCAATCATCAGCACGCGCGTGCCGTCACGAGCGGCGGCGAGCGCAAAGTTCAGCGCGGCGACGCTGCGGTCAGCCGTAGTGCCGGCGCCGACGATTGCAATCACCGGCATGGTCTTGCCTGCCGCGTGTCGCGTCGCCACGGCGCGCATGTCGCGCATCGCGTTGATCAGCGTCGTCAGTGGAAATCCGGGACGGAGCGTCGGCCAGCCCAGCCGGGTGAGGTCGACCGTGGTGTCGACAGCGAGGATGGCGCCGAGCGTGCGCATGACATCGGCTTCCTGGAGGCGCGCGATCAGCGGCTTCTCGACCAGCGTCAGCGGCGGCGTCTGCGGCGTGGAGGCGTCGTCGACCGAGGCCTTGGGAGCTTCGGGAGCTGCCGTGCGCTCGCGGCGCGTCGGTTCGGGCTCCGATGCGCCGGCGGACAATTGCCTGATGGCGACGAACCAGCCCGCGGCGGCGAGCGAGCCGAACAAGAAGCCGATCATGGCGAACAGGCCCATCGTCGGCGGGAACGAGCGCCGCTGCGGCATCGTGGCCTCGCCAATCACGCGGGCCGCCGACGTATTCAGGCTTTCCTGCTCCTCCGTCTCGCGTGAGCGCTTCAGGAAGGATTGATAGACGTCGCGGCTGGCCTCGGCCTCGCGCTCGAGCTCACGCAGGCGCACCGCGGCCTGGCTGAGCTGCACGCTCTGCCGCTTCTGCGTTTCCAGCGCCCGGTTCAGCGACGCCTCATAGTCCCGCGCGCGCGTCAAATCGTTCTTGGCGGCCTGGGCGAAGCGATCGATCTCCTCGTTGATGGTGCGCTTGACATCCTCGACCTGCTTCTCGGTCTGGCGTAGCGCCGGATGCCGCGGCCCGAGCTCGGCGGCTTGCTCCGCGTATTTCTTGCGCGCTTCGGCATATTGCGCGCGCAAATTCGCGATGGTCGGCGATTGCAGGGCTTCCGGAATGGCGCCGGCATCGGTCGCAGTGCGGCGGCTCGCCTCGATCTGGTCGTAGCGCGACTGCGCGTCCAGCGTCGCCGCGCGTGCCGCGGCAAGCCGCTGGTTGCTGGCGGAAAGCTGCTGGTCGCTGATCAGCGTGTCCTGGGTGCCGACGAAATTGTTCTGCGCCTTGTAGGTCGCAAGGGCGGTCTCGGCCGTACGCAGTCGCTCGCGCAATTCCTTCAGCCGGCCGGAGAGGTCGTTGGTGGCGCGTCGCGCCGCCAACGCCTGCGAGTTGCGAGACTCCGCGAGATAGACGTTGGTCAGCGTGTTGGCGAGCATCGCCGCCTTCGCCGGATCGGTCGACCATACCTCGACGTCGACGATGAAGCTCTTCTCGGTCTTGCGGATCGTGATGTGCCGGTTCAGCGCCTCGAGGGCGCCGAGCTGAACTTCCTTCCTGGCGGCGGCGGAGGGAGCGCGGCCCTGAAGACCGATCAAGCCAAGCAGCGACGAAATCAGGCTCCTGCCGTCGCCGCCGCCGAACTCGGGATCCTTATCGAGATTGGCCTGCTCGATGACCTGGAGGAGCACGCTGTTGGAGGTGATCAGGCGTGCCTGGCTCTCCACCACCATGGCCATGCCGGAGACGTCCTGCGCGCGCGGCGTCAGCTCGCGGTCGACGAGTTGCAGCTCGCGCGGATCGACATAGAGCTGGGCGGTTGCGGCGTAACGGGGCGTCAGGCTCTTGCCGACGGCGACGGCGAGGCTCGCGCCGATCAGGCCGGCGGCCGCGATCGCGGCCTTGCGCTGCCAGAGCAGATGGACGAGCTCGAGCACGTTGAAGCCGGCCGATGGCGCGGGCTGCCTGGCCTCTCGCTTCGATCGCTCTATCGGCTGGTCATAGTCGAGCATGTTCCCCAGCTTTCACTCCAACTGCCGCAGGCCGAGGGGTTACTCTTCGGGTCACGCGCTGCGCCCCTGATATAGGCGCTGAACAAACGCAACAGGGAAAATTAACCATACTCATTGAGGGACTATTCACCGAAATGGCAAACAAAGCGTTTAAGCGCATGTGAGCGCGCGGCGCGTCGTTGTGACGCTTCCACCGCCGCCGTCCCTCCGGAGATTAACGGTTCGTTACCGCGCACGCGCTTCTGCGTGCGTGCGTCCGACGGCGCAGCGGCAAACGCATCGGGATTGGGATGCGTCAACACGAGGTTCGGATTCGCCTCCACCGCGCGCGCGACCGCATCGGTCTCAGTTGCTATCGCGAGGTCGATCGTGGCTTGCTTGTTCATTTTTTCAATCGCGCTGCGTCGCCCCAAATTACAGGGAATCCCGCACACGACCGAAGAGCAAATTTGATACCGGTGGGGCACCGCCGGTCGCGGTGCTTACGGTTCGGTTAATGCGCATGCGCGTTAACTACGCCATCCTCCCGGGCGTGAGCCTACACCGCGTTGGATCGAGAATTGCAGTAGCATGCGCGAGGGATTTTGCAGGCGAAACAGGTGAAAGCGGTTCAGCGGATGGTAACTGGCGTCGCCGCGAGGCGAAATTCGGCGTCAGGTGTGGTTGCAGTGCGTGGCATGCCCAGCCAAGCCGCGACTGCCGGCGTCGGAGCGGGCGTCCATCTAGGGACGATCGTGTATCGCAATAGCAGCACTGTATCGGACTGGAGCAGGGCTTTTTCAACACATCTCGGCCATTGAGCAGCATCATGACCTTGATCCCGACCGAGCTGCCAAGGAGCAGCATCACCGATGCGGTGGGCGATCCCAGCCGGGAGATCGCCGCGAGCTCGCACGTGCTCGACCTGTCGGTCGGCATTGTGGTCTGCATACCCTGTTTCCGGCGGCCGCAGCATTTGCGGCTGACCCTTGAATCGCTGGCCAGCCAGCGCACGCCGCGCTCCTTCGCGGTCGTGATGGTCGAGAACGACACCACGCAGCGCGAGAGCGCGCCGGTCGCTGCGGAGTTCCTCGCCGCGGCAAAGCTTCAGGGCATTTGCCTCGTGGAGAAGCGTCAGGGCAATTGCCAGGCGATCAACGCCGCCTTCGAGACGGCGCAGGCGCTGTTTCCGGCAGCCGACCGCTTCCTGATGATCGACGATGACGAGATCGCTTCGCCGGACTGGCTCGAGCTGATGGTGCGCACCGCGGAGGCCACCGGCGCCGACATCGTCGGCGGTCCGGTGCTGCCGATCTTCGACGACGACACGAAACCCTGGCTCGCGCGCCATCCGGCGTTCTGCCCGGCCTATGACTATACGGGCGCGGTGCCGCAGATCTACGGCAGCGGCAACTGCCTGATCACACGTCCGGTGTTCGACCGGCTCCACAGTCCGGCCTTCGACCTCCGATTCAATTTCCTCGGCGGCGGCGACTGTGATTTCTTCACGCGATGCCGTAATGCAGGAATGAAATTCCACTGGACGGCGGAAGCCGCGATCACCGAGACAGTGCCGCATAGCCGGACGAGCTTGGGGTGGATCGCAAAACGGAGCCTGCGCATCGGAGCGATCAATTATCGTGTGCAGTGCAAGGCGGCAAATACCACAATCGCCCGGGCGCGTGTGTTTGCGGCGATGCTGGGGAGGCTGCCGCTGTCGCTGGTCCGCGCGGCGCGCTTGTCGTTCACGTCCAAAGCAGTCGTCGCGATGCATCCCGTGATGGTCGCGTTGGGCTGCGCGCTCGCCGCCTTCGGCATCGAGCAGCGGCCGTATGAAGCCACGAAGATCGTCTCGTGACGCCTAGAGCATGATCCGGAAAGGTGTGCAGCGGTTTTCCGAAAACATCATGCGCAAACAATAACCTAAAGCGCGATGATGATTCATCCTGATTTCATCGCGCTTTAGATGCCAAACCGGGCGAGAACCAGCTTCGCGAGCGATCGCGGCAGCGCGGTGAGCGACCGCTGCCCGACCATGCGCATATAGTTCAGGGCATCGCCATAGCGGCGAAAGCGGACCGCCTGGGTCGCCGCATATGTGATGAGATGGATCTCGGCCGCCTGCCGCAGGCCCGGCCGGCTCTCCGGCGCGAGCTTGCCGAGGATCAACTGGTCGGCAAAGACGCGCTCCACCGCCGGAAAGAAGTCGCCGGGCGAGCGCGCGGCTGCATTCATGGTGTTCGCGGTGTGGAGGCGATAGTCGAGGAGCAGCGCGGGCACGAACTGGAAATCGCCGATCGCGGCCAGGCGGCACCAGCAATGCCAATCCTCGCACAAGCTGAGCCGCTCGTCGAAACCGCCGGCCGTCCGGAACGCGTCAGTGCGCACCAGCGTGATGCCGCCATTGACGATGAAGTTGCCGCGCGCGAGCCGCACGAGAACGTCGCCCGACGGTTTCTTGCGCCCTTGCAGGAGGCCGCGCCGGCCGATCGGCCGGCCATCACTGTCGATCAGATCGTAGTCGCCATAGACGAGAACGGCGGCGGGCGCGGCCATCGCTGCCGCGACCAGCGTGGCCACCGCGCCGGTGCGCAGACGATCGTCGGCGTCGAGGAACAGCAGCCAATCTCCGCGCGCCGTGCGTGCACCGAGATTTCGCGCCGCCGAGACGCCCGGAAGCTCGTTCGCGATCAGGTGCAGCCGGCTGTCGCGGATGGACCGGACGATTGCCACGGTGTCGTCGCTCGAGCCGTCGTCGATGACGATGACTTCGCCGACACTTTTGCTTTGCGCCAGCGCGCTGCCGATCGCCTCACCGATGTAGGCGGCAGCGTTCTTGGCGGGGATGATAACGGAGACGAATCCGGCCGAACGCGCTTCCACGTACTCCCCGGCGGTCGACGGCGTGCCCGGCGGTGGATCGAGGATGGCGCCGACCGTGATCAATTGACGCCTCGTCCTCTGGAGCTGGCTTTAATGGTTCGTTAACCAGGCGGCATATCGGGCCTGGCGCCGCATGATGGCGGCTCGGTTCGCCTTCGATGATAGCCAGGTAAGCGTCAAAGCTTTGCAGCAAACAGCGGTCGGGGGCGCCTTTTGCATATTAGCGTTAAACCCACCGTATCCGGTGAGCCTGCTGATTGGCGAAAGGTGAGGACGGGTCGGCTTCCGCACGTCTCAGATCAGGACAGGCGCCGCTCTGCAAGGAAAGCCCAACGGTATCAGCTTAACGATAAGCAGCGACGTAACTTGTCGTTGGCGACAAAACGTTCTTCATCTGGAAACATTCAGCAATCGTATGCCCAGGGCGGATGGCATTTCTCAGCGTCGAGCAATTAGATGGTCGGGTGACCAGCGCGTCCGGAATCGCAATCGATTTCGTGCGCGACTGGAAGCAGGCGGCGTCGCGCCTGGGTGCGGGCCATCGCACGGCATTCCAGCATGGTGACTGGCTGGCCGCCTGGTACGACGCATTCCGAGGCCTCTCTCCGCTGATCGCGGTGATGTCGGATGCCGGGACCGGCAACGACATTGCGCTGGTGCCGATGATCAGCCGCAGCAAGGGCGGCGTGCGCATCGTCGAGTTCGCCGATCTCGGCGTGTCCGACAACAACGCGCCGATCCTGGCGCTCGACGCCGCTTGCGACGTGGCCGGTGCGCGCGCCATCGGCGATGCGCTGGTCAATGGCTTGCGCGCGTTGCCGGATCGCTTCGATCTGCTGCGCCTGCAGAAGATGCCGGCCTATGTGGGCGGCAAACCGAACCCGCTGGTGTCGCTCGGCCGCGTCGGATCCTGTTCGCTCAATGGCAATCTGGTGCTGACGGGCGATGATTATTCGGACTACCGCACCGCGATCAAGCGCATGCAGCTGCCGCGCTGCTGGCGCGTCTTCAGCCGTCACGCCGGCGCGCGTTTCGAGATTGCGACCGAGGTCGATCATGCGCTGATGTTGCTCGATGCGATGGACATCCAGCAGCAGCAGCGCATGAAGCAGCTCGGGCTCAGATTCGTCCTCGGCGACGAGAGCCACGCGAAATTCTATCGCGAGGTGGTCCGGAAGGGCGTTGCGGAAGGCTATGCGATCGTCTCGGCGCTGGTGTGCGACGAGGGCATCATCGCGACGTCGCTGGGCCTGAGATACGGCGCGAGCTATTATCTGCTGCGCATCAGCAATGCCGGCAAGCCCTGGTCGGCCTGCTCGCCGGGCCTGCTCGTGACCGAACGCACGATGGCGGCCTTGCATGGAGAGGGCGTGCGCCGCTTCGATCTCAGCATCGGCAATCACGACTACAAGCGCCGTTTCGGCGCCGTGCGGCTTCCGCTGACCGACGTCAGCGTCGCGCTGTCCTGGCGCGGCGTGCCTTATGTGCTGCGCGATCACGCAGCCCAGGGCCTGCGGCGCCATCCGCGGCTCGCCGCTCTTGCGAACCGCGCGATGGGCAAGGCCTAGCACGCGCAGGAGCGCGTCACTGTCCCGTGCATTCGGCGCAGTGCAGCCGGCCGCGCGAGGCGCGGAACAGGCTGCGGCAATACCAGCGCCGCGCCAGCATCTGGACAGGCTTGCGGATCATCTGCGCCATCAGGAGAATTTCGAAGGCCATGCGTTGCTCCTGCACGGTGAGGTGGGGCGGCATCCGCAAAAGAGAATGCCGCCCCGAACGCATCAGCCATGCAGCTTGTTCGCGGTTTCCGCGATCACGCGTCCTTGATAGCGCGCGCCGGCAAGCTCGTTGGCGCTGGGCTGGCGGCTGCCGTCACCGCCGGTGATCGTGGTGGCGCCGTAGGGCGCGCCGCCCGTCACTTCGTCCAGCTTCATCTGGCCGGCGAAACCGTAGTTCAGGCCGACCACCACCATGCCGAAATGCAGGAGGTTGGTGATGATCGAGAACAGCGTGGTCTCCTGGCCGCCATGCTGGGTCGCGGTCGAGGAGAAGGCGCCGCCGACCTTGCCGTGCAGCGCGCCCTTGGCCCAGAGGCCGCCGGCCTGGTCCAGGAAGTTCGCCATCTGCGAGGACATCCGGCCGAAGCGGGTGCCGGTGCCGACGATGATCGCGTCATAGTTCGCGAGGTCCTCGACCTTGGCGACCGGAGCGGCCTGGTCGACCTTGTAATAGGAGGCCTTGGCGACCTCGGCCGGCACGAGTTCGGGTACGCGTTTGATATCGACAGTCGCGCCTGTCTCGCGCGCGCCTTCGGCAACGGCGTTCGCCATCGCTTCGATGTGGCCGTAGGCGGAATAATAGAGAACGAGAACTTTAGTCATTGGTGGTCTCCGTTGTGAGTGAGGTTGAAAAAATGCATGCCCGGGCAAAAGCGCGAAGCGCGTCTTCGCGCCACAAGTCTCGGGCGTCCACGTACTTGTTTTCTGTGCAGAGAGCCGTGGATGGCCGGGATAAGCCGGCCATGACGGCATTCGTCGTTATGCCGCGTCGACCAGCACGAGCTCTGAGTCTTCGAGCGCCGTGATCTTCAAGTTGGACTCATCGCGGATCGCGGCACCGTCGCGGGCATTGACGCGCACGCCATTGACCTCGACAGCGCCGGCGGCCGGCACGAGATAGAGGTGACGCGACGTCTGCGGTTCGTATTCCGCGCTCTCGCCGGCCTTCAGCGTGGTCGCGAGCACCCGCGCATTGGCGCGGATCGGCAGCGCGCCCTTGTCGGCCTGAAAGCCGCTGGCGATGGTGACGAGCTTGCCGTTTCGGTTCGCTTTCGGAAACGGTTTTGAACCCCAGGTTGGCTGGCCGCCGCGTCCCACCGGCTCGATCCAGATCTGGAATATCTTGGTCTTGGTCGCCTCGAGATTGTACTCGGAGTGGCGGATGCCGCTTCCCGCGCTCATCACCTGCACGTCGCCGGCTTCAGTGCGGCCCTTGTTGCCGAGGCTGTCCTGATGGGTGATCGCGCCCTCGCGCACATAGGTGATGATTTCCATGTTGGCGTGGGGGTGCGCGGGAAAGCCGGTGTTCGGAGCGATCTCGTCATCGTTCCACACGCGCAGCGCGCCGTGTCCCATGTTGTCCGGATCGTAGTGGCTGGCAAAGGAGAAATGATGCTTGGCCTTGAGCCAGCCGTGGTCGGCGCTGCCGAGCTTTGCGAAAGGTCTGAGTTCGATCATGTGCGTGATTCCTGGCTTGAATTGTCTGCGTCCGGATCAGGCGTTGAAGCCGCCGTCGACGTTGAGTACGGTGCCGGTGACGAAGGAGGCTTCCGGGCTCGCCAGGAAGACGACGCCGGCGGCGACTTCCTCCGGCCGGCCGAAGCGCTGGAGCGCGTGCTTCTTGCGCTGGGTCTCGGCGAACTCGCCGCCATCCTTCGGATTCATGTCGGTGTCGATCGAGCCGGGCTGCACCACGTTGACGGTGATGCCGCGCGGACCGAGATCGCGGGCTGCGCCCTTGGTGTAGCCAACCACCGCGGCCTTCGTCGCGACGTAGTCGGCAAGTCCCGGGAACGAGGCGTGGTCGGCAAGCATCGAGCCGATCGTGACGATGCGGCCGCCTTCGCCCATCAACTGCGAGGCTGTGCGGATCGCCGCGATCACGCCATGCACGTTGACGGCATCGAGGCGCGCCAGTGCGGCGGTGTCGGCCTTGGGATCGTCGATAGCGCCGCCGGCGGCGACACCGGCATTGTTGACGAGGATGTCGAGACGGCCGAATTCATTCGCGACGTCGTTGACGAGCTTTTCGACCTCAGTCACCGAGGCCTGGTCGGCCTTGAAGGCGCGGGCCTTCACGCCCTTGGTCTTCAGTTCGGCGACCACGGCTTCGGCCTTGTCGGGCGACGCGACGTAGCTGATGGCGACGTCGGCACCTTCATCGGCGAGAGCGCGGGCGGAGGCCGCGCCGATGCCGCGTGAGCCGCCGGTGACGAGAGCAACCTTGCCTGAGAGCTTCTTGGTCATTGGATTTCTCCATTCCCTGAATGTCTGATGCCCCCTTTGATATGCCTCCATCTGTGGTATAGAAATAGAAACTGTCGAAACGTATTGTTTCCATAAACGTCACTTACAGGCTGGCACCCATGGCAAAACTCCCGGATTTCGAGGCGCTCGCAATCTTCGCAAAAGTCGTGGAATTACGGTCGTTTGCGGCCGCCGCCGGCGAGCTTGCGATGTCGAAGGCGACGGTCTCCAAGGCGGTGACGCGGCTCGAGGAGCGACTCGGCGCCCGGCTGTTCAACCGTACCTCGCGGCGACTCGCGCTGACCGACGCCGGCCACAAGCTCGCCGATCGGGCGACGCGGCTGCTGGCCGATGGCGAGGCGGCGGAGAACGAGGCGCTGGCGCAATCGGTCGCGCCGCGCGGGCTGGTGCGGCTCGCTGTGCCCATGACCTTCGGCGTGAAGGCGGTCGCGCCGCTCTTGCCGGAGTTCTTCCAAACCTATCCGGAGGTCTCGGTCGATCTGCACTTGAGCGACGCCACAGTCGATCTGATCGGCGAAGGCTTTGACGCGGCATTGCGCATCGCGCGGCTGCCCGATTCCTCGCTGATCGCGCGGCGGCTCTTCACCATGCCGCGCTACACGGTTGCGGCGCCGTCGTACCTCAAGCGCCACGGCCGGCCGACGCATCCGATGCATCTCGCCGAGCACAGATGCTTCAGCTACGCCTATCTCTCCACGCCGAACATCTGGCACTACACCAACAGTGCCGGCGAGCAGGCGAGCGTGCGCCCGGCGGGGCAGTTGCGCGTCAACAATGGCGAGGCCGTGATGCCGGCGCTGCTCGCAGGTCTCGGCATTGCCGATCTCCCCGAGTTCATCGTCGGTGAGGCCATTGCATCCGGCGAGGTAGAAGTGATCCTGAAGGACTGGAAGCAGGCCGAAGGCGCCGTGCACCTCGTCACCCCACCCGGTGGTCCGCGCCCTGCACGCGTCGAGGTGCTTGCCGAGTTTCTCGCGGCGAAATTGCCGGGCACATGCAAGCGCCAGACGAAGAAAGCTATCAAGGCGAAGTAGGTTTGGTAGGGTGGGCAAAGCGAAGCGTGCCCACCACTTTTGGTGAGAAGATCTCAGATGGGCAAAGTGTTCTTCTTCACTGTTCTCGTTGATCGTTCGAGCGCATTGCTGGTCGATCAGATTGATCGCTGCTGATTGGGGCGGCGACATGCGAGATATCGAGGGCAATTCGGCGAATAAGAGTGGTGGGCACGCTTCGCTTTGCCCACCCTACGGCACCTCAAAACTTGGCTCCGTCGCTGGCGATCACACGCAGGTTCGGCTTCAGCGTTTCTTCCAGTTGCGTCTTCAGCTAGCTTGTAGGGTGGGCAAAGCGAAGCGTGCCCACCACTTTCGCTGAGAAGATCGCAAATGCCCCAGTATCGTCGAGCAACCGGCAAAGTTTTCTTCTTCACCGTTGTTCTTGCTGATCGTTCGAGCACATTGTTGGTAGATCAGATTGATCGATTGAGGCAGACCTACCGAACCGTTCAGCGGCGCCGTCCATTCGAAACCGTGGCGATCTGCATCCTGCCTGACCATCTGCACGCCATTTGGGACCTCCCAGAGGAGGATGCCGACTTCTCGTCCCGATGGAATTTGGTCAAGGGCAGCTTTTCGCGAGGCCTGGATTCACGGCCGAGTTCGACAAGCAAAATTGCCAAGCGCGAAAAAGGCATCTGGCAGCGTCGCTATTGGGAACATGCGATTCGCGATGACACGGATCTCGAGCGTCACATCGATTATATCCATTTCAATCCAGTGAAACATGGCCATGTGTCTCGCGTCAGCGATTGGTCTTACAGCAGCTTCCACCGTTACGTTGAGTGCGGCGTCCTTGCAGCGGATTGGGGAGGGGACATGCGGGATATCACGGGGCAATTCGGCGAATAAGAGTGGTGGGCACGCTTCGCTTTGCCCACCCTACGGCACCTCAAAACTTGGCTCCGTCGCTGGCGATCACACGCAGGTTCGGCTTCAGCGTTTCTTCCAACTGCGCCTTCAGTTCATGCACGCGCGGATCGCTCGAGCGCGCGGCACAGGCTGAATATTGATTGACTGATAGTACCAGCGCGCGCCGCGCCTCCGGCGTTCGCGTCAAATCCGGCTTCGCTAGCCGGAGCACAATGGCGGCGAGATTGACCAGCATCTCGTCCAGCGCAATATCGATCGTGCCAATCTGGTTCATCCCGCGAATTCAATCACGCGCGGCGGGATCCGTTCCTGCACTTTGAGATGCAGGGATAACAGTTCGCAAATGTTGCCGCCGCTTGGCACCAAATGCACAGATGCGGCCGCCGGCCGGAAACGGCACGAGGGAGCTCGGCTACAAGGACGTCGAGATGTATATCTGGGCGGGCCTGTTCGGGCAGAGCGCGCTGCCGGCGCCGATCGTCGGCCGTTTGCGCGAGGCGATGGGACAGGTGATGAAGAGCCCGGAGGTCCTCAAGACTTTCGAAGCCGCGGGCAGTCTCGTCGCCTATCAGGATGCGCCGGAGTTCTCGCAGTTCGTCGCCGCCGACAGCGTGCGGCTGATCGCGGCGGTCAGGAAGATCGGCAGGGTGGAATAAGTTCCATTGCTGCTTTCACATTTTGTTGTTGGTCCAGAACCTTCGCGCGCCTCATTGATTGAGGAGCGTTTGAGAGAAAATGAGAAGGATCGGGACATGCGAACAGGGCCGATTGCGCTCGGTGTGGCGCTTGCGATCGGCGGCACGGTCGCCGCGAGCGCCGTATCAGCCGAGGAATATCGCGGCACCATGGAACAACAGATGGCCTGCACGCCGGATGTCTGGCGCCTGTGCAGTGATCAGATTCCCGACGTGAATCGCATCGTCGCCTGTCTGCGGCAGAACACGCCGCAGCTTTCGAGCGGATGCCGGGCCGTCTTCGAAACCAACAACCAGGCGCAGCCGCCGCAAGTGCTGCCGCGCGGCCGGGCCGCACCGCCGCGCTACAACAATATGCCGCCGCCTCCTGCGGCGCCCCCGCCGCGGCCTTATTACGATGACGACTACTAGCGTGTCTGGCGATTAACGCGCTTTAAGGTCTATGCTCGCAGACGTCGACCCATTCGGCACTGACCAGCTCGGCCATCCGGTCGGGCGCGATGCGCACCGCGCTATGGGTTGAGCCCGCGGCCGGCACCACGATATCGAATGCCTTCAGCGACACGTCGCAATAGATCGGTAGCGGCGCCTTCAGCCCGAACGGGCAGACACCGCCGACTTCGTGGCCGGTGATGTCGGCGACCTCTTCGAGCTCCAGCATCTTCGGCTTGCCGCCGAACTGCGCCTTCACCTTCTTGTTGTCCATGCGCGAGGTACCGCTTGCGACGATCAGGACGACGCGCGCGCCGATCCGCAAGGACAGCGTTTTGGCGATACGGCCGGGTTCGACGCCGTAGGCCTCGGCGGCAAGCGGCACCGTCGCCGAGCTGATCGGCGATTCGATCACGGTGATGTCTGGGGCTTTCTCGGCGAAGAAGTCGCGAACGGATTGAATGCTCATAGGCGGGCGGCAATCCCGGGCAGTTCGGAAAGTGAGCGGACGCGGTGATCCGGCGCAAGGCCCAGCTCGTCCATCTGGGTCCGGATCGCCTTGAACATCGTCAGCGGTGCCACGAGATCGCTTTCGACGCAAGCCAGTGCCATGGCTTCCGGTGTCACGCGCTCGATCCAGGCGACGTTCAGTCCGAACGCCTTGGCGCCGGCGACATCCCACGGGTTCGAGGAGATGAACAACACTTCGTCGGGACGCGTACCGAGCACCTCGCCGATCAACGTATAGGCCTGCGGGCTCGGCTTGAAGATCTTCTTCGCGTCGACGCTGATCGTGGCATCGAGCAGCTTGTCGAGACCGGAGTTGTGCACGAGCGCGTCGAGCATGTCCGGGCTGCCGTTGGAGAGGATGGCGAGTTTTCGCGGCTTCAAGGCCGCGAGCGTGGCGGCCGCATCTGGATAGAGGTCGAGATGCAGGTATTTCTCGATCACGCGCTCGAACGCCTCGCGCTCGTAAGCGAGCCCGAGCACGCGCAGCGTATAGGCAAGCGAGTCGCGCGTGACTGCGGCAAAATCCTGATAGCGCTGCATCAGCGAGCGCAACCAGGTGTATTCGAGCTGCTTGATCCGCCAGACTTGCGTGATGATCTCGCCGTAGCCCGGAAACGCATCCTCGGTGACGTCAGCCACCGACTGGACGTCGTAGAGCGTTCCGTAGGCGTCGAAGACGACGGCTTTGATCGTCACGTTGACCCCTTGGCTAGATCCCCAACAACTTTCTCGCGTTCGCTTTCAACACTTTCGGCCGGATCTCGTCGCGGATGTCGATCTTGGCGAAATCGGCCAGCCACCGGTCCGGTGTGATCACCGGCCAGTCCGAGCCGAACAGCATCTTATCCTGCAGGATCGAGTTGATATAGCGCACCAGGATCGGTGGGAAGTATTTCGGCGACCAGCCGGACAGGTCGATATAGACGTTGGGCTTGTGGGTCGCGACCGACAGTGCCTCCTCCTGCCAGGGGAAGGACGGGTGGGCGAGGATGATCTTGAGGTCAGGGAAATCCGCCGCCACGTCATCCATGTACATCGGGTTGGAATATTTCAGCCGCATCCCCATGCCGCCGGGCATGCCCGAGCCGACGCCGGTCTGGCCGGTGTGGAACAGCGCGATCGCGCCGCCATTGTTGATCTCTTCGTAGAGCGGGTAGGCCATGCGGTCGTTGGCGTAGAAACCCTGCATGGTCGGGTGGAATTTGAAGCCGCGGACGCCGTATTCCTCGATCAGCTTGCGCGCCTCGCGCACACCAAGCTTGCCCTTGTGCGGGTCGATCGAGACGAACGGGATCAGCACGTCGAGATGCTCGGAGGCAGCCTCAATCATCTCGTAATTGTTGTAGCGGCGGAAGCCGGTCTCGCGCTCGGCATCGACCGGGAAGATCACGGCGGCGATGTTCTTCGAGCGGTAGTAGGCCGCGGTCTCCGGAACGGTCGGCGGATGCTTGTTCGGCGACTTGAAGTATTCCGCCATCTGCGCCTGGAAATCGTCATAGCCGTCGTCGGGGTGACAGCCGCAGGGCTCCTCGGCGTGGGTGTGGATGTCGATCGCGACGACGTCGTCGATGTTGGGCAACTTCAGCTTGGGCATTGGTTTCCTCCGGACAGGTTGCCAAATTGATTATATGATATAACGAATTTGGCAAGGCGTCGCAGGAAGCAGAGATTGGGACCGATCCGGCCACTTTCTACTTTGCATGGGGTTGTTTTCAAGAATTTGCTGGGTTGGAACGGGGCAGTTAACATTGACATCACCTGCCGCCATGCCTTAAGAACCGCCGCATCCCGGGCGGTCGGTCCGCCGGCGGGAAAAATCTCATTTTGCCACATTCGCGCGTGCCGAAACGGTAGTGCCGAACACGGCCTTTCGAACGTTCAGGATTCTGCCATGAAGGTCCGTAACTCGCTGAAATCGCTGCGCGGTCGCCACCGCGCCAACCGCCTGGTCCGCCGCAAGGGCCGGGTCTATGTGATCAACAAGGTGCAGCGCCGCTTCAAGGCTCGTCAGGGCTGAGTTCCCTGCCGAGGGCCTGCGCGCCCCCGCAAGACCACGGTCTCACACGACTTTGACGCCGTCCTTGCTATGCAAGGGCGGCTTTGCGCGTTTACACTTTCACCATGGCAGTGAGATTCTTGTCCGCGCATCCGCTCCGTCTGGCCGCCCTGCTGGCCGCGCTGACGGTCGTCGCCCCCGTCGTCCCCGCTTTCGCGCAGGATGATCCCTCAAGCCCGCCTGCAAAGCAGAAGAAGCTTCCCGAGGCGCCCGCCAAGCTGCCCAAGGTCGACCGCACCAAGAACCTCGATTTCCTGTTTGGCGCGCTGAAGGCGGCGCCCGATGATATCAGCGCCAAGCATGTCGAGGCGCGGATCTGGGCGATCTGGCTCCAGACCCCCAGCGATACGGCAGCACTGCTGATGACGCGGGCCAAGGCTGCCGTGGATGCGCAGAAGGTCGACGTCGCGATCAAGCTGCTGGATGCGGTCATCAAGCTCCGCCCCGACTATGTCGAGGCCTGGAACCGGCGCGCCACGCTCTACTACATGCAGAACGACTATGGCCGGTCGCTCGCCGACATTCGCGAGGTGCTGGTCCGGGAGCCGCGCCATTTCGGCGCCCTCGCAGGCCTCGGCATGATCATGCAGGAGATCGGTGACGAGAAGCGTGCGCTGGATGCCTACCGCAAGGCGCTCGCCATCAACCCGCACCTCGACAAGATCCCCGATCAGGTCAAGGCGCTGACCGAGAAGGTCGAAGGGCGGGACATCTAGCCCCCAACTCGATGTTGTTTTGAGCGACTGCGGAGCGCGGCCATTAACCACGCGTCGAGCAGCCTTGCGGCGAGGGGATGATTTTCCCGCGCCTTCGGGATTAGCTGCATGACAGCCACAAGTGGGAGCCGTGCGATGAAACGCGTGATTCTTGCGGGGGTGTTGTTGCTGGTGTCCGCAACGGCCTGTCTTGCTGACGGGCTGTTCTGGGTGGTGGGCAACCGTGCCACCGGAAAATGCGAGATCGTGACCAGCAATCCCGTCATCATGGGCGACATCTGGTTCGGCGACGGTCCCTACAAGTCCAAGGCCGACGCCAAGCTTGCGCGGTCGACGATCCGTGCCTGTCCGGGGCCAGATGCCGGCGAAGACAAGGACGACGACAACGCGGACTAGGCTCGCCTAGTGCAGGATGTGGTCGCCGCGCTCGGCGAGGCTCCGGTCCGCGGCCGCGGCATAGAGTTTTGCCAGCTCGGCTTCGAGATGCTCGTTGATCAGGAGCAGCGCGCGTACCGCGCCGCGCAGGTCACCACTGCAGCTCGCAACGATCTCGTCGATCGCAGTATCTTTTGATCGCAGACTCATCGAAAAAACCTCCAATCCAAAACAGAACAATCTGCCGGTCTTTCCCGCGTTCCTGTGGATTGCGTGGAGGATCGGCGCCCACCCGCGCTTAAGAGGCGGAACCGACCGTGGCGATTATATGGAGGCGGCGATGACGGCTGCATGAACCGGCCTGATCGGCGGCGCGCTTTCAGACCCGCATTGATTTTATTGATATTTTCCCAATTGGAATTCTATTGATATCCACAGGGTAGGGACTCTCAGCGGGAAGGCAAAGCCGGCGCATCGAAAAGAAACTGCCAGACGTTGAGACCGTAACTGCCATGTGCCCTGGATCGCCCGGACCATCTTCATGATCGTATTTTTCGTCGTGACGGCGCTCGTTGCGCTCGTCGTCGTCACGCTGGCCGGTGTTTGGGCCGTCGAGCGTGCCTTCCCGCCGCAGGGCGAGATGATCGAGGTCGCCGGTGCAACGCTGCATATCGTCGATCTCGGCCCGCGCGATGCCGGCCTGCCGATCGTCATGCTGCATGGCGCGAGCTCGAATCTGGAAGTGATGCGGCGCCCGCTTGGCGATCTCCTTGCCGAAAAGCATCGCGTGATTCTGATCGATCGCCCCGGCCATGGCTGGAGCACGCGGGCGCGGCTCAAGGATTCGACGACCGAAGTGCAGGCGCGGATGGTCGACGAGGCCCTGGCCAAGCTCGGCATCGACCGCGCGGTGTTCGTGGTGCATTCCTGGAGCGGGGCGCTCGGTGCGCGGCTTGCACTCGATTATGCCGGTCGTGTCGCAGGTCTCGTCATGCTGGCGCCGGTCACCCATCCCTGGCGCGGCGGCGTCGGGCGCTACAATGAGATCATCGCAACGCCGGTGATCGGCCCCTTGCTCGCCTACACCATCACGCTGCCGCTCGGCTATCTGCTTGCAGCGCCCGGTGCGCGGAACGTCTTCCTGCCGCAGATGATGCCGGATGGCTTCGTGCGGGACTCCGCGACGCCGCTGCTTTTGCGCCCGCGCGAGTTCATCGCCAATGCCTACGATTTGGTGACGCTGAAGGCGTCGGTGGCCGCGCAAGCTGCGCGCTATGGCGAGATTTCAGCGCCGACCGTGGTCATCGCCGGCGCGCCCGACAAGACGGTATCCACCAATATCCACGCCCGCCCGTTCGCCGCGACCGTGCCGAATGCGAAGCTGATCGTGTTGCCCGATCTCGGCCACATGGTGCAGACCACGGAGCCGGACCTGGTGAAGAGCGAGATCGAGGCGCTGATCGCCGCGATCACGTCCGAGAAGGCGGCCGCCGATTAGCGGCCGCCAATCTCGCTGTGTTACGCTTGATCCCGTTATTGCTTGATCTTCCCGTCCTTGTCGAACTGGGAAACGAAGGCCCAGAGATCGTTGATCTCCTTCTCGTTCTTGATGCCAGCAAACGCCATCTTGGTGCCGGGGATCTTGGCCTTGGGATCCTTGATGTATTCCTTGAACTGCGCCTCATTCCAGGTGATGCCGGAATTCTTGTTGGCATCCGAATAATTGTAGTCCGGCGCCGTGCCGGACTTGCGGCCGTCGAGGCCGTTGAGCTCCGGTCCGACCTTGTTCTTCGCGCCTTCGCCGATCGCGTGGCAGGCGAGGCACTTGTTGAACGACGTCTTGCCGGCTGCGGCGTCCTGCGCCATCGCTCCGGACGATATGGCGGTGGACGCTGCGGCAGTCATGGCGAGGGCAACCAGCGCGCCGAAAGTCATTTTTGTCATAGGGGGCTCTTCGTCTCTTCCCGGGATCAGATTGAGTTCATGGTTTTGGCAGGTCCGGTTCAGGTGGACAAGCTGCGAAACCATTGACAGGTTTCGCGATAGCAGACTTGCCCCAGAGAGAACTTGCGCTGCAACAAAGCAATGCGACCTTTGGAGGACCTACCCAAAGACAGCAAGACATGATTGATTTGGCGGGATAATCTCCTCCGTCGGACGAAGGTTCGTAACATGGCCATCATGATGCCCGCATCCGACCAGGCCGTGCTGGCGCGTCGCAGCGAGATCGTTGCCGCCCTGCGCGCGATCGTGCCCGGCGAAGGTGTGATCGACAGCGCCGCCGAGATGCGGGTCTATGAGTCCGACGGGCTGACCGCCTATCGCCAGCCGCCGATGGTCGTGGTGCTGCCTGACACGACCGAGCAGGTCTCGCTGGTCCTGAAATATTGTGCCGAACACGGCATCAAGGTGGTGCCGCGCGGCTCTGGTACCTCGCTGTCGGGCGGCGCGTTGCCGCTGGAAGACGGCGTGCTCTTAGGGCTCGGCAAGTTCAAGCGCATCCGCGAGATCGATCTCGACAACCGCGTCGTCGTCACCGAGCCCGGCGTTACAAATCTTGCAATCAGCCAGGCGGTCGCGCATGCCGGTTTCTACTACGCGCCCGATCCCTCGTCGCAGATCGCCTGCTCGATCGGCGGCAATGTCGCGGAAAATTCCGGCGGCGTGCACTGCCTGAAATACGGCATGACCACCAACAACGTGCTCGGCTGCGAGTTCGTGCTGATGAGCGGCGAGATCCTGCGCATCGGCGGCAAGGCGGCGGAGAATTCAGGCTACGACCTGATGGGCGTGATCACGGGCTCGGAAGGCCTGCTCGGCGTCATCACCGAGATCACGGTGCGCATCCTGCAGAAGCCGGAGACGGCGCGCGCATTGATGGTCGGGTTTGCGGAAGTCGAGGCGGCCGGCGAATGCGTGGCGCGGATCATCGGCGCCGGCATCATTCCCGGCGGCATGGAGATGATGGACAAGCCCGCGATCCACGCCGCGGAAGCCTTCGTCCATGCCGGCTATCCGCTCGATGTGGAGGCGCTTCTGATCATCGAGCTCGACGGTCCGAGCATCGAGGTCGATGAGTTGATCAAGCGCGTGGAGGCCATCGCGCAAGGCTGTGGCTCGACCACCTGCCAGATATCGACTTCGGAAGCCGAGCGCAATTTGTTCTGGGCGGGCCGGAAAGCTGCATTCCCTGCCGTAGGCCGCATCTCGCCCGACTATCTCTGCATGGACGGGACAATTCCGCGCGGCGCGCTGCCGAAGGCGCTGGCGCGCATCCGCGAGCTCTCGGAAAAATACCAGCTCGGCTGCGCCAACGTATTCCATGCCGGCGACGGCAATCTGCATCCGCTGATCCTCTACGATGCCAACAAGCCCGGCGAGATCGAGCGCGCCGAAGCGTTCGGCGCCGATATCCTGCGCGCCTGCGTCGAGTTCGGCGGCGTGCTCACCGGTGAGCACGGCGTCGGCATCGAGAAGCGCGACCTCATGGGCGATATGTTCAACGAGATCGACCTCAATCAGCAGCAGCGGCTGAAATGCGCCTTCGACGCGCAGGGCCTGCTCAACCCCGGAAAGGTGTTCCCGACCCTGCACCGCTGCGCCGAGCTCGGTCGCATGCATGTGCATGCGGGCAAGCTGGCGTTTCCGGACATTCCGCGGTTCTGAGGATCCGGCATTATCGGTCCAGGTGGCGGCATGACGGACATTCCGGTAGGCACGGCGACGACTGCAACTGCGGGGGCGCATGCCCCGCCGCGGCTCCTGTTCATCGACAACATCCGCTGGTCGATGATCCTGCTCGTGCTGAGCATGCACGCGGCCGACACCTACAGCCCGTTCGGCAATTGGTACTATGTCGACCGGCAGGCGACCGGCTTTGGCGCGGCACTGTTCTTCGGCATCTACCAGAGCTTCCTCCAGGCCTTCTTCATGGCGGCGCTGTTCTTCATTGCCGGCTACTTCGCCGCGGCGTCGTTCGACCGGAAGGGATTTTGGCTATTCGCCCGCGACCGGCTGCTCCGGCTGGGGCTGCCGACCCTGCTCTACATGTTCGTGATCGGCCCGCTTACGCAGTATTTCCTGTCGCGGACCTGGGGACGTGGCGGCTTCGGCCATCAGTGGCTGACCCATCTTGGGGATGGCGAGTGGCTGTCCGAGACGGGTCCTATGTGGTTCTGCGCTGTCCTGCTCCTGTTCTCGCTTGCCTATGGTCTGATCCGGTTGTCGGGCTGGCAAGAGCGCACGGTCGCGCTGCGTGGGCCAATGGTGGTCGCTTTCGTGATCGCCATGGCGGGAGCCACCTTTGCCGTGCGCATCGTCATGCAGGCCGGCGCCTCGGTGCTCAATGTTCATCCTGGCGACCTGCCGCAATATGTCCTGATGTTCGTGGCCGGAGCCTATGGCTATCGCGGCAACTGGATGACGGGACTTGCCGAGGGCGCCTGTCTGCGCTGGGGAGCGCTTGCGCTCACGCTCTCCATTCCGCTGTTCGCGGCACTGGTGCTGTTCGGCGGCGGCCTCGAGGGCGAGACTGCGCTCTATTCCGGCGGCTTCAATCTCGTCAGTGCCGGGAAATGCCTGTGGGAGGCGCTGGTCTGTGTGGGCATGGGCCTCGTCATTCTGGCGGTCTATCGCCGCCGTTTCGACGGGCAGGGGCCCGTCGCCAAATGGCTCTCGGACAACGCGTTCGGCGTTTACCTGATCCACCCGCCGATCCTGATCGGCTTCGCCATGCTGTTGCATGGGCTACCGCTCTTCACACTCACGAAGGCGCTCCTGCTGACGATGCTGGCCGCGGTCGGCAGCTTCACCGTCTCCGCGCTGATCCTGCGGAAGTCGCCGCTGCGCGCGATCATCTAATCGCGCGCAGCGTGTGAGGAGGTCTTAGATCAACGCGTACTGTGTGCGCTCGCGCCGCGCCAGCAGCGGCAGCGCCCGGCTTGCGATGTGAGCCTTGAAATGCGCGCTCTCCTGATGCGCCTTGAAGGCCGCTTCATCGCGGAACAGTTCGTAGAACAGGAACTGTCCCGGATTCTCGGTGCCGCGGCTGATCAGGAACAGTTTTACGCCGGGCTCGCTTTGCGCCTCCGGCAGGAAGCCGCGCAGGATCTCGGCGACGTTGTCGGCCTGTCCGTCCTTGGCTTCCCACTGCGCCACGACCAGAAGGCCTCCGCCGCTGGTCGCCTCGCTGATGGTGCGCTGGTTCATTGCCTGTCCGTTCATGATGGAACTCCTGTCGATGGGGCGTCGGTAACAATTCGATTCATAACGAAATTTGGAAGGCGATAATTCGATAGTGGGCGAAGTGACGATGTCATGTCCGGAGCGGCGCGAGCCCCGCGCGAATTGATTTCCGACGGAAATTTCGCTACCGCCTTTTCCCGTGGATACGCTCAAGGTCAGAGACGCCCAAGACGTCGAAGAGGTGGTGCGCGCGGCGATTGCCAATGAGCAGCCGCTCGAGATCATTGGCCATGGCAGCAAGCGCGGCATCGGCCACGTGATGGCGACCAACGCCGTGCTCGACGTCTCCGCGCTCAACGCGATCACTTCCTATGAGCCCAACGAGCTGATCATCACGCTCCAGGCCGGCGCGCCGCTGGCCGACGTGCTGTCGCTGATCGATGCCAAGAGTCAGCAATTCGCCTTCGAGCCGATGAACACTGCGCCCCTCCTGGGGACGCCGGGGCTCGGCACCATCGGCGGCATGATCGCGGCGGGCCTCGCCGGGCCGCGCCGCATCAAGGCCGGGGCGGTGCGCGACCATCTGCTCGGTGCGCACGCCGTCTCCGGCTTCGGCGACAGTTTCAAGACTGGCGGCAAGGTGGTGAAGAACGTCACCGGCTATGACCTCTGCAAGCTGCTCGCCGGTTCCTGGGGCACGCTGTCGGTCATGACCGAGGTGACGCTCAAGGTCATGCCGAAGCCGGAGAGCGAGCGGACGCTGCTGCTCAGGGGGCTGGACGATGCCGGCGCCAACAAGGCCATGACCGCGGCGCTCGGTTCGCCCTTCGACGTATCGGGCGCGGCGCATCTGCCGAAATCGGCTTTGCGGGAGAGAGCCGAAGGGCTCGGCGACATCGCTGCTCAAGGGGAGCCGCTTACCGTGCTGCGGCTCGAGGGCATCACCGCTTCGGCCGCCCACCGCGCCGTCTCGCTGCGCGAGGCGCTCGCGCCGTTCGGAACCGCCACCATCGTGGAGGATGCCGCCTCGGCCGCATTGTGGACCGCGATCCGGGACGTGCTGCCATTCGCGGCCGATGGCGCGCTTGGTGCCTGGCCGGTGTGGCGGATCGTCTGTCCGGCGGCCTCTGGTGCCGCGGTCGGCCGGCTGCTGGCGCGGGATACCGGCGGCGACGTGATCTACGACTGGGGCGGCGGGCTGATCTGGGCGGCCGTGCCGCCAAAGGGCGATGCGCAAGCCTCCATCGTGCGCCAGCGCGCGGAGGCCGTCGGCGGGCACGCCATGCTGGTCCGGGCACCTGAAGAGGTGCGGCGCAATGTGGACGTGTTCCATCCGCAGGCGCCGGGCGTCGCCGCCCTCAGCGAGCGGGTTCGCGTCAGCTTCGATCCGAAGACAATCCTCAATCGCGGGCGGCTGAAGCGGGGCGCGGCATGAAGACCGAATTCTCGCTCACCCAGCTCGCCGATCCCGACATCGCGGAAGCCGACAAGATCCTGCGTGCCTGCGTGCATTGCGGCTTCTGCACCGCGACCTGTCCGACCTATGTGCTGCTCGGCGACGAGCTCGATAGCCCGCGCGGCCGCATCTACCTGATCAAGGAGATGCTGGAGAAGGACCAGGCGCCGACATCAGAGGTCGTCAAGCATGTCGACCGCTGCCTGTCGTGCCTTGCCTGCATGACCACGTGTCCGTCCGGGGTGAACTACATGCACCTGGTCGACCAGGCCCGGGTCCGGATCGAAGAGCGTTACGAGCGGCCGCTTGCCGAGCGAATGCTCCGCGCCGTGCTGGCATTCGTCCTGCCCGACCCGCAGCGCTTTCGCATCAGCATGTCGCTGGCGCGGCTTGCCCGGCCGTTCGCGGCTTTGCTGCCGACGCCGCGGCCGTCGGCTACCCCTGGCCTCACGCAGCGGATCAAGGCGATGCTGGCGCTCGCGCCAGGCCGGCTGCCGGCGCCAGGGCCCGCCGCTGGCAGCGTCTTTGCGCCGCTCGGCAAGAGGCGGGGGCGGGTCGCGCTGCTCCAGGGCTGCGCCCAGCAGGTGCTGGCGCCGCGGATCAACCAGGCCGCCATCAACCTTTTGACCCGCCACGGCATCGAGGTCGTGCTGGTCCGGGACGAGCAATGCTGCGGCGCGCTGACCCATCACCTCGGCCGCGACGACGACGCGCTCGCACGGGCGCGGGCGAACGTCGCGGCCTGGCGCCGCGAGGCGGCAAAGGATGGTCTCGATGCCATCCTGGTGACGACGTCCGGCTGCGGCACGGTCATCAAGGACTACGGCTATCTGCTGCGCGAGGACCGCGACTTCGCGAGCGATGCGGCCAGCGTCTCTGCGCTCGCCAAGGACATCACGGAGTATGTCGCAGGCCTTGCGCTGCAGCCGTTGAGGCGACACGACGACATCGTCGTCGCCTATCATTCCGCTTGTTCACTGCAGCACGGGCAGAAAATCACTGGGCTTCCGAAAGAATTGCTTTCCAAGAACGGATTCGTGGTGAAAGATATCCCCGAGAGCCATTTGTGTTGCGGTTCGGCGGGGACCTACAACATTCTCCAGCCCGACCTTGCGGGCAGGTTGCGCGATCGCAAGGTCGCCAACATCGCGAGCGTCAAGCCGGACATGATTGCCGCAGGCAATATCGGCTGCATGGTGCAGATTGCCAGCGGGACATCAGTGCCGGTCGTGCACACGATTGAGCTTCTCGATTGGGCGACGGGCGGTGCGCAGCCGGTATTGAACTAGTCGAATTGTAGTAGCCGACTGCGCCGCGCCCGGAGGTGGACGACTGAAGGCCCGATCGACATTGTTCGACGGCAACAGGAGGATCACGATGGCGAAAGCGAAGAAGAAGAAAAGCAAGAAGGCCAAAAAGGCCAAGAAAGCCGTAGCGGCGAAGAAGACCTCAAAGAAGGCCGCAAAGAAGGCCGCAAAGAAGGCCGGCAAGAAGAGCTCGGCGAAGAAAGCCGCCAAGAAGGCAGCAAAGACATCGGCAAAGAAGGCCGCACCGAAGAAGGCAGCCAAGAAGGCCGCCAAGAAGGCCGCAAAGAAATCCGCGAAGACGGCGGCACCCAGGAAGAGCGCGAAGAAGGCGGCGCCGACCCCCAAGCCACCGGCCCCCATGGAAGCTCCCGCTCCCGAGCCCGCACCGGAGGCGAGCTGGGCGACTCCGTCCAGCGGCGACGGCTCGTCGGCTTCGGCCGAAGGTCAGGGCTAGCTCTCGCTTCGCGCTTCAAACGACGATCAGCAATCAGGAAGGCCGCGGCGGCGACGCTGCGGCCTTTTTGCATCGACAGATTGCATCAGAGCGCGCGCGACATTGGCTTCCCCTCTTGGTTCACCATGGGCTGCGGCTGATTCGTGTCGCCGCGCTCGGCCTGTGCTGCACATCCGTAACAAACCGGAGGCGGGGCGCCCTCTGGAATGCAAACATGTTGTCGAGATGCAACACGTCCCGACAACCTTTCGTGGAATTGCCATAACGCCTAAAAAGTCGGCAGATGCATGTGTTTTTTGCTTCACTGAATGGGGGCCTCACTCCAGATTGCGGCGGTTAAGAGCTTTGCAGTCAGGGTTCGCATGCCCCGGGGGGCGCCGGGATCGGACTTGCCTTGAGAAGGTGATGGGGAAAGAAATGAAGAAAGTGGCTTTGTTGGCAACGGCGCTGGCAATGGTGACGGGTTCGGCTCTGGCGGCAGACATGCCGGTGAAGGCTGTGAAAGCGCCTCCGCCGCCCGCCTTCGATCCTTGGGATGTCGCCTTCGGCGGCGGCATCATGAGCGACTACATCTTCCGCGGCATCACCCAGTCGAACCACAAGCCGTCCGTCACGGCCTATTTCGAGCCGCGCTACAACGTCACCAAGGACCTCCAGCTCTATGTCGGCGTGTCCGGTGAGAGCATCTCCTTCCCGAACCGCGCCGCGGCCGAGATCGACGTCTACGGCGGTATCCGCCCGACCTTCGGCGCATTCGCCTTCGACATCGGCGTCTGGGGTTACCTGTATCCGGGCGGCAGCTGCTTCTTCGGCGCGCCCGGCATCGACTTCGCCGGCAACTTCCAGGGCGCCGAGTGCGCCTCGCAGGCCCTGATCAATGCCAACGTGATCAAGAAGGATCTGAGCTTCTTCGAAGTCTACGGCAAGATGACCTACACGGTGAACGACAACTGGGCGTTCGGCGTCACCGAGTACTACACTCCGAGCTACCTGAACTCGGGCGCCTGGGGCAACTACAGCTCGATCACCGGCAAGTACACCGCGCCGAGCACCCTCTTCGGCTCGAGTGGCGTCGGCATGTACGTGTCGGGCGAGTTCGGCCGTCAGTGGCTCGGCACCTCCGACAGCTTCTACGGCGTGGCTGCGTTCCCGAACGGCATCAAATATGCCGACTACAACACCTGGAACGTTGGCATCGGCTTCACCTACAAGGTGTTCACGCTGGACCTGCGCTACTCCGACACCAACCTCTCCAAGGGTGACTGTAACGCCTTCACCAGCGACTGGTCGGCCCGCGGCAACATCACCGCCTCCACCGGTACCTTCGTGACCCCGATCAACCCGTCGGGCGTCGGCTCCAACTGGTGCGGCGCGGCCGGCATCGCCAAGCTGTCGTTCGACCTGACAGCGATGACCAACCTGAAGTAAGCTTCTTCCCTAGATCGACTGAAGGGGCGGCAGGACATCCTGCCGCCCTTTTGCTTTTTGGGGGAAACCGCGACGTCTCCTATGGGGCGCTAACACGGACAACTGTCGTTATGCCCGGGCCTGTCCCGGGCATCCACGTTCTTTGTGCCTTGGGTAAGGCGTGGATGGCCGGGTCAAGCCCGGCCATGACGATGTGGAAGCCTTCACCGCACCCAGATCAGCGCGCTTCGCTCGGCTCCGCCGGGGCCGGTGCGCCGACGCCGCCGAGCACGTGAATCTCGCCGTCCTGGACCAGCCTGACATTGCGGGTGTGGAAGGCATCCAGCGTGGAGCGGTGGCCGATCGATACGATCGTGGTCGACGGCAGCTTCTCCTCCATGAGGCGGTAGAGCAGGGCCTCCGATGGCTCGTCGAGCGAGGCGGTCGCCTCGTCGAGGAACAGGTAATCCGGCGCATGCAGCAGCGCCCGCGCCACCCCTAGGCGCTGCTGCTCGCCGAGCGACAGCGTCCTGTTCCAGTGCCCTTCCTCGTCGAGCTGCTCGGCAAGCCTCGGCATGCCGACCGCTCTCAGCGTCTCCTTGATCTTGTCGGGCGCGATCGTGCCGTGCTCTGCCGGGTAGATCACGGCGTCGCCGAGCGGGCCAATCGGGAAATACGGCCGCTGCGGCAGCATCATCAGGCTGGATTTCCCGGGGATAGCGATCTTGCCGGTGCCGAACGGCCAGATCCCGGCGATGGCGCGGAACAGCGTCGACTTGCCTGACCCCGACGGTCCCGTCACCAGCACGCGCTCGGGGTGCTGGATCGCAAAGGCGTTGGCTGCGACCAGCGGCTTGCCGTTGGGTAGCTTCACCAGCAGTTGCTCGAGCGCGATGGCCTCGCTGCCCGTGGACGACGTCACGCCGATGGTCGGCTCATGCGCGGGAAGATTGGCGGCCGAGCTGACCGACATCTCGAAGCCGTCGAGACGGGCGACAACCGCGCGCCATTCGGCGAGCGATCGGTAAGTGGTTACGAAGAACGACAGCGCCCGCTGCACGCTGCCGAACGCTGAGCCGGTCTGCATCATGTCGCCGAGCTGGATCTTCTTGGCGAAGTAAGCCGGCGCCACCAGCACATAGGGGAAGATCACGGCGGCCTGCTGATAGCTCGCCGTGAACGCGGTCAGGCGCTTGGTGCGGCTCATAATGCCGTACCAATTGCCGATCACGAAGCTGAAGCGGTGCAGCAGGCGTCCGCGCTCGGCGCTCTCGCCCTTCAGCAGCGCAATCTGCTCGGAATTCTCGCGCACCCGCACCAGGTTGAAGCGGAAGTCGGCTTCATAGCGCTGCTGCTCGAAATTGAGATTGACCAGCGGCACGCCGATCCAGTGCGTCAGGGCGGTGCCGAGGATCGCATAGATCAGGGCGCCCCAGCACAGGTAGCCGGGAATCACGAAATCGGTGCCGAAGAGATGCAGGGGGGCGGCGTTGGACAGGCCCCAAAGAATGATCACGAAGGAGAACAGCGTCACGATCGAGGAGAGCAGGCCGACGCCGATGCTGAGCGTCTGCTCGACGAAATTCTTGACGTCGTCGGTGATGCGCTGGTCCGGATTGTCGGCGGCGTCGCCCGTGAGTTGCATGCGGTAGTGCGTGGCGTCATCGAGCCATTCGCCGAGATAGTGCCGCGTCAGCCATTGCCGCCAGCGGATCTGGAGCCACTGGTTGAGATAGAGCTGATAGACCGCGAGCGCGACGAAGGCCGAGGCAAGGCCGACGAAGATCCAGATCTCGCGCACGAAGCTGTCCAGATCATAGGCCTGGAGCGCACTGTAGAAGCGGTTCTGCCACTGGTTCACGAGCACGTCGATCGCGACCAGCGTGAGCTCGATCGCGATCACTGCGGCGAGCAGGCCGCGGCCGGCCCATTTGTCCTCGGACCGGAAGTAGGGCATGGCGATTCGCCAAACGGTCGCGAGCGTCGCGCGGATGTTCTTCACAGATAGGGGTCTCCTGCGGGGTGGGCGTAAGCGCCTGATGCAACGGCGCAAATAAGCGCGCTTAGACTAAAGTTGCAAATCCGGCGATTTGCGTTGTCCGGGCCGGCAACCCTAGCATGGGCATAACGGCGCGGGGTGGGGGGCCTCCGGGACTTCGCGAGCTTGTGAGCGTACTGGAACCGCCACATTCGCGACATGACCGCTTCAGGCTCAAGGACTATCGGAACCCACGTCAAGCAGGTTCGGCTGTCCACGCTGGCCGCCCTGCCGCACTAATGCGTGGGGGAGGTAGAGCATGTGGAATCAAATTTATAACCCGCTGAACAATGCGGCGTTGTCGACCATCGCGGCGGCCGTTCCGGTGGTCTCGCTGTTGATCATGATCGCAAGCGGGCGCGTCAAAGCGCATATCGCGGCCGTGATCGCCGTCATCATCACCAACCTGATCACGATCGTCATTTTCACCATGCCGTTGAACATGTCGATCCGGGCCTCCGTGCTCGGCATCGTTACCGGCTTCTTTCCGATCGGATGGATCGTCCTCAACGTCATCTTTCTCTACCAGGTGACGGTCACAACCGGGCGCTTCGAGCTGTTGAAGCGTGCGGTCGGTGGCGTTACCGAGGACCGGCGCCTGCAACTGCTGCTGGTGGCGTTCTCGTTCGGCGCCTTCTTCGAAGGCGCTTCGGGCTTCGGCACGCCCGTCGCGATCACCGGCGCCGTGCTGATCGGTCTCGGCTTTTCGCCGCTCGCCGCTTCCGGCCTGTCGCTGATCGCCAACACCGCGCCCGTCGCCTATGGCGCGCTCGGTACGCCGATCCAGGGCCTTGCCTCCGTCACCGGGCTCGATCCCTACATCTTGGGCGCGATGGTCGGACGGCAATTGCCATTCTTCTCGCTGATCGTGCCGTTTTGGGTGGTGTGGGCGTTCGCGGGCTGGCGCGCCATGAAGGATGTCTGGCCGGCGATCCTGGTCACCGGCGTGTGCTTCGCAATCCCGCAATTCGTGATCTCCAACTACATCAATCCCTGGATCGTCGACATCGGGGCGTCGCTGATCTCGATGGGCGCGCTGATTCTGTTCCTGAAGGTGTGGCAGCCGAAGCAGCTCTGGCTGTCGCCGGCGCTGCGCGGCCGCGATGAATCGGTGTCGGAAATGGGCAAGACCGCACCGCTCGACAAGACGCCGCTCACGCAGGCCGAACTGTGGAGCGCGCTGTTGCCGTGGATCATCGTCTGCATCGTGATGCTGATCTGGGGCAGCGGATGGTTCAAGTCCTGGGCGGACTCGTTGTTCGTCTGGAAGTTTCCCGTTCCTGAACTCGACAAGATGATCAACAAGATGCCGCCGGTTGCGGCGGGCCCCACGCCGGAAGGTGCGGTGTTCAACTTCACCTATCTGTCCTTCACCGGCACGGGCATGCTGATCGCGGCGATCATCTCGGGCTTCCTGATGGGCGTCGGGCCGGGGCGGCTGCTGGTCGAGTATGGCCGCACCATCCGCCTCTGCGCGATCTCGCTGATCACGATCTCGGCGATGCTCGCGATCGGTACGCTGACCCGCCTCTCCGGCGTCGACGCCACGCTCGGTCTCGCCTTTGCGGCGACCGGCGTGCTCTATCCCTTCTTCGGCACGCTGCTCGGCTGGTTGGGCGTGGCGCTGACGGGATCGGATACCGCATCGAACATCCTGTTCGGCAACCTCCAGAAGATCACGTCGCAACAGATCGGCCTGTCGCCGATCCTGATGGCGGCGGCAAACTCCTCCGGCGGCGTGATGGGCAAGATGATCGACGCGCAGTCGATCGTGGTCGCCTCGACCGCCACGCGGTGGTACGGCCACGAGGGCACGATCCTGCGCTTCGTGTTCTGGCACTCGATCGTGCTGGCCTGCCTGGTCGGCGTGCTGGTGACGCTCCAGGCCTATGTCTGGCCGTTCACGGAGCTGGTGCTGAAGTAGCGCCATGCATTCTCAACGAAATCCCCGCGGGAAGGGTCCTGCGGGGATTTTGCGTGCGCGGCGAAGCTTCTCAACGTCGTCCCCGTCTTATAGAAGGTGCGGCGGTTCAAGGATGGTCGAGAGGTCTCATGGTTTCGGTCAAGCAGATGGTGTGCGCGGCTGCCGCGGTGGTGCTGATGGCGGGCGCGGCCCATGCCGAGGACGGCTTTCCCTTCGGGACCGAGATGACGCTTGAGGCTCTGCCGCAGCCCGGCTCGAAGCGCATTCCCAACATCGAGATCGGCGACAATGGCGAGGTGGTGCTGGAGCTCTGGTGCAAGGGCGGCAAGGGCCAGTTCTCGGTCGCCGGCAACACCGTGATCTTCGTCCCGGGCCAGATCCAGGACCGTTCCTGTCCGCCGGCCAAGGCGCAGGCCGATGACGACCTCGTCGCAGCGCTCGCAAGCGTCGAGACCTGGAAGCGCCAGGGCGAATTTCTCACGCTGATCGGCCCGAAGCCGCTGCGCTTCCGGATGAACGGGAATTGACGGTTACGTCATTCCGGGGCGCGCGAAGCGCGAACCCGGAATCTGGAGATTGTTGCACGAGATTCCGGGTTCGACGCTCGCGCGTCGCCCCGGAATGACTTCGTCATTTCCACACCGACTTGTCGGCGTCCCAGCGCTGGCCCTTCAGCTCCTTCGCCAGCGCCTCGATCGCGCCGTTGTCGTCGGTCTGATCGCCCTCTTCATCGGCGCTCGATTCATCCGACAGATTGAGCTTGGCGCCGGTGCTCTCGTCGGCCGTGCTGATTGCGGGACTGCCGACCCAGAGCAGGAGGCGGTCGCTGTTGCCCGGCTTGTCGGCCGAGACGAGGCCCGCGACCTCGATCGTGTCGGTGAGCTCGAGCGCCGGGAAATCCTGGTTCGGCCGCTTCAAGACGACCTTGAGCTTGCCGGTGACGGGGTTGAAGCTTTGCGAGACGGTTTTTGCCGCCAGCGTCCGCGCCAGCACGTTCGCGACGGTGCCGGCGAGCCGGTCCCGGCTGATCTTGTCGCCGTCGCGCCAGTCGGCCGCAGAGAAGCGGATGGTGCGGTCCATCTCCATCATGCCGGCGGTCCAGCCGGCCGCGGTGACGCCCGGCATCGCCTTGAACTTGGCGAGCAGCGCAGCTGCCCGCTCCGGGTCGACCGACATGTTGATGGTCTGCTCGCCGGCGCGCAGCGCGTCGCAGCCGACCGACAGGCTTGCCAGCGTCACCTCGACGCCCTGGCCTTTCAGGCTCTTCAGGAAATCGGTCGCGGCCTCCAACTTGACCTTGACCGCGATCGCCTCCGGCGAGACCTCGGTGAAGTCCTTCGGCTGCGGCGTGATGCCATCATCCGAGGTCTGGTTGTCCAGAAACTCCTTCTCGCTGAGGTCGGAATTGTCGGGCGAGGCGACCTCGGTCACGTTGCCGCCGATCGAAATCTGGCCGCGGAACTCGACGGTATCGCTGGTCTGCTTGCGCGTCAGCTTGACGGTCACCGGTGCCTTGTCGCCGAGGCTCTGCGTCGTGCCCGACAGGAGCTGGCCGGCGACGGTGAGGTTGACGACGAAGCGGTCCTTGCGGTCGGAATTTTTCGCGGCGGGATAGCAGACGTCGAGCACGGCCGAGGTGACCGTCTTGCCCTGGCGGGTCTCCTTCAGGATGACGTCGGCATTGCCGTCCATCAGCCCGTCGATCGAGGTGAAGTAGCGTGTCTCGGTTCCGCCGGGCGCGGCCGCCTTGGGCGACAATTTCATCTGGGCGGAGGCGACGTCGGGCGCAACCGCAACCAAAACCGCCAAAAAGCCTATCGAGCAGAACGAAAGCGCGCGCATCGACGAAATCCTCAGAGATGGAGCATGATCCGGAAAAGTGTGAAGCGGTTCTCCGAAAAGTCATGCTCGAACAATAGCCCAAAGCGCGATGACGATTCATCCCGATCCGATCGCGCTTTGGAATCGGCGCCACCGTAGTGGGTTTTGGCCGGCGGTTGAATCGGAAAGCGCCGGTAATGGTCGGCAAAAAAGAAGGCCGCCCGGAGGCGGCCTTCGCGTGATTTTTGGTTGGTTGCGACGGCTCAGAAGCCCATGCCGCCGCCGCCGGCCGGCATCGCCGGAGCTGCTTCCTTCTTCGGCAGCTCAGCGACCATGGCCTCAGTGGTCACCAGCAGGCCGGCCACGGAAGAGGCGTCCTGGAGCGCCGTGCGCACCACCTTGGCGGGGTCGATGATGCCCTTCTCGACGAGGTCGACATACTGCTCGGTCTGGGCGTCGAAGCCGAAGGTCTCGGACTTGTTCTCCAGGATCTTGCCGACGACGACCGAGCCTTCGAGGCCGGCGTTCTCGGAGATCTGGCGGACAGGGGCTTCCAGCGCCTTCAGCACGATGTTGATGCCCGCCTGCACGTCGGCATTGGCGTTGGTGAGACGGCCCACCGCCTTCTTGGCGCGGAGCAGCGCGACGCCGCCGCCGGGGACGATGCCTTCCTGCACGGCTGCGCGGGTGGCGTTGAGCGCGTCCTCGACGCGGTCCTTCTTCTCCTTGACCTCGATCTCGGTCGCGCCGCCGACGCGGATCACCGCGACGCCGCCGGCGAGCTTGGCCAGACGCTCCTGGAGTTTCTCACGGTCGTAGTCCGAGGTGGTCTCCTCGATCTGGGCCTTGATCTGGCCGACGCGGGCCTCGATGTCCGGCTTCTTGCCGGCACCGTTGACGATCGTGGTGTTCTCCTTGTCGATCACGACCTTCTTGGCGCGACCGAGCATCTTCACCGTGACGTTCTCGAGCTTGATGCCGAGCTCTTCGGAGATCAGCTGGCCGCCGGTGAGGATCGCGATGTCCTCGAGCATGGCCTTGCGGCGGTCGCCGAAGCCCGGCGCCTTGACGGCCGCGACCTTGAGGCCGCCGCGCAGACGGTTGACGACCAGGGTGGCGAGCGCCTCGCCCTCGACGTCCTCGGCGATGATGACGAGCGGCTTGCCGGACTGCACCACGGCTTCCAGCACCGGCAGCATGGCCTGCAGGCCCGACAGCTTCTTCTCGTGCAGGAGGATGTAGGCGTCCTCGAGCTCGGCGGTCATCTTCTCGGCGTTGGTGACGAAGTACGGCGAGAGATAGCCGCGGTCGAACTTCATGCCCTCGACGATGTCGACTTCGGTGTCCAGCGACTTGTTCTCCTCGACGGTGATGACACCCTCGTTGCCGACCTTCTGCATCGCCTGCGCGATCATCTTGCCGATGGCGGAGTCGCCGTTGGCCGAGATGGTGCCGACCTGGGCGACCTCGGAGGAGGCGGCGACGGGCTTGGCGCGCTTCTCGATGTCCTTGATCACAGCCGCAACCGCGGTGTCGATGCCGCGCTTGAGGTCCATCGGGTTCATGCCGGCGGCAACGGCCTTGGCGCCTTCGCGCACGATGGCCTGGGCCAGCACGGTCGCGGTGGTGGTTCCGTCGCCGGCGAGGTCGTTGGTCTTGGAGGCGACCTCACGGACCATCTGGGCGCCCATGTTCTCGAACTTGTCCTCGAGCTCGATCTCCTTGGCGACGGTGACGCCGTCCTTGGTGATACGGGGCGCGCCGAAGCTCTTCTCGATGACGACGTTGCGGCCCTTCGGACCGAGCGTCACCTTGACGGCGTTGGCGAGAATGTCGACGCCGCGCAGCATGCGTTCGCGCGCGTCTCCGGAAAACTTGACGTCTTTGGCAGCCATTTCTTGCTCCTGAAAACTGAACTGGATGGGCGCCGCACTTTTCCGTCGTCATTGCCGGGTGGAGGCCCGGCAATCCATCCTCTTAACGAGAAATGATGGATGCCCGGGTCGGGCCCGGGCATGGCAATGGCGCGTGCGGCGGGGTTTGAAGGGACGTTGTGGCTTAGGCCAGGACGCCCATGATGTCCGACTCCTTCATGATCAGGAGATCTTCATTGTCGATCTTGACCTCGGTGCCCGACCACTTGCCGAACAGCACGCGGTCGCCGACCTTGAGGTCGATCGGGATCAGCTTACCCGCCTCGTCCCGGCCGCCGGGGCCGACGGCGACGATTTCGCCCTGGGACGGCTTCTCCTTGGCGGTGTCGGGAATGATGATGCCACCCTTGGACTTTTCCTCGGCATCGATACGTTTGACCACGACACGGTCATGCAGCGGACGAAATTTGGACTTAGCCATGACGTTTCCCTTTGGAGGCTCGCTTCGGAAGCGGCGGAAGTAGTGAGGGGCCTGCGCCCCCGTCCGACCTCCGGATCGAATGCCAGGATCGAACGGCGCGCTTTAGCAATCGGGCTTCCCGAGTGCTAATAGTGCGTCCGGAAATATGGCTTGGCCGCGATCCTGTCAAGCAAAGGTGGTTAAGCCAATGGTGAGACGGATATAGGATGTTGACGATCGAAACGAATTGGGGACGCTGTCGTATTCTACGACGTCATTGCCCCGACAGCGGTTTTGCGCTTGGCTGCAGGAGGGGGCTGCCAGGCTCGTGTTTGGGGGGCGCTTTGCTCGGGGGAATGCCATGATCAGTTCAGCTCACGCGCGGACGGTTGCGAAGCTGGGCGCCGCCGCAGCCTTGGCGCTGCTGCTGGGTGCATGTGGCGGTGGCATGAGCCTGCCGTCGTTCTCGTCGTCCTCGCCGCCGCCGGAGGCCGAGCCCGGCACCGGGCCGGAAATGCCGGCCTCGATCCGCGCCGACGAGATCGTCGGCCGCTGGGGCCTTGCCTCGTTCCAGAACCCGGCCGACCGCGCCCGCACCGAGGCTGCGGCCCGTGCGCAGTGCAAGAATCCCTACGTGATCGGCGCCGGTTCGAGCGGCGGTGTGATCATGCACCTGGCCGACCAGGCGACGCCGCAAGAGCTGCGGCTGAAGGGGTCACCGAGCGGCAAGAACTATATCGGACCGCCCGGCCCGACCCCCGGCGAGCAGGACCGCGAGATCGTCTCCTTCGATGGCCGCGTCATGGTCACCCGCTTCATCGACAAGGACGCCGCCACCCGCTACGGCAACATGGTTTACGTCCGCTGCGCGCCGCGGGCGTGATCTTCTCTCCGTCATTCCGGGGCGATGCGAAGCATCGAACCCGGAATCTCGAGCTTCCGGGTTCACGCTGCGCGTGCCCCGGAATGACAGCGTGAGATAGACCCCAAAACAAAAAACACCGGCCCAAGGCCGGCGTTTTGTTTCCGTACGTGTCCCGGTTGCTCAGTCGAACAGGGCGTCGATGTCGTCCTGCGAGGCGTGACCGACGTCGCCGGCGAGCTTCGGGCCGTTGAGCAGCTTGGCGTCTTCGTCGCGAGTGTCGACGATCGGCGGCGCGTGGGCCTTGATCGCGTCGACGCCGCCCCAGATATCCATCATCGCATTGATGTGCTGCTCGATGAACTTCATCGTGCCCATCACCTTGTTGATGCGCTGCCCGGTCAAATCCTGGAAGTTGCAGGCCTCGAAGATCGAGATGACGCGTTCCTGGATGTCGTCGGCGAGCCGCTTCTGCTGGTCCACCGAATCCACCTTGGAGAGTGCGCTGGCGGCCTGGTCGATCGACTCGGCCGCTTCGAGGATCTGCTGGGTCGCCTGCTCGGTGCCGCCGACGACAGCGCCGAGCTCGCCATTGACCTTGGCCATCTCTTCGCCGTTGAAGCTCTTGCCGTGCAGCACCGCGATCTCGCGCTTGGTGCGGCTGATGGCATCGTGGATGAGGTCGAGTTCAACCTTCAGCTTCTCGCATTGTTCGATCTGGGCGCGGTAGGTCTCCAGCATCGCGCGCGCGTCGGCGACTTCCTGCGCCATGACGGTTTCGCTCGGCGGGAGCGGGGCGTGCCCCGCGTGGCTGTTACGCGCCATTTGCGCGCGGATCGCGCGCAGCTCGGCCATGATCTCGCTGTGCATCGGAGCAGCCTCGTCAATCATCTCCGGACTGGGCATCTCGCCGACGATTGCTTCCTCGACGCGAAAACGTTTGCGGTGAACAGCCATATTGGAACTCCCCCCACCTCACTCACGCGGCCTTTGTAGACAGAAGGGATTTAACACGACGTTCACGGCGGGAACCGCTTTGCGATCGCTCGCAATTCGCGCACACACCAGCGATTAACCATGCATATCGGCCGTTCACCGAAAATAAACGCTAGCGGACAAAAGGCGCTGATGTTCGCGACGTGGTGAATCATAACGCCGTTTCCGTTTACCAAACCAAACGGCTTTTGATTTTAAGTGGCCGCATCGCGAAGGGCAGGTCTGCGCTCGCCGCGATGAACGCACCAGACGAAACAGTACAGAGTACGTCGATGTTCAAGAAAATGTCTGTCGCGCTGCTCGGCAGCGCATGCACCTTTGTCGCCGGGATCGATCGCGCCGCCGCATTCGACAACACCGTGCCATCCGATCCGCCCCCCGTGCTTTATCAGCCGCAGGTTCCGCCGCAGCCGGTGCGCGTCGCCTCCAATGCCAACATGGGCGGCGGCTTCATCGAATTCCTGTTCGGCGGCGAGGAGCGTGGCCAGCGCTATTATTCGCAGCAGCAGCCGACGTATCAGCAGCAGCCGGCCTATTACGGCCAGCGCGGCTTGCCGCCGATGGGCGAGCCGCAGATGCAGGGCGCAGTGCCGCAGGAGGAGGCAGCCGATCCGCGCTCGCGTCCGTTCGATCCGAAGTTCGAAAAACAGCTCGTCGCGTACGAGGGGAGGGAAGGCGCCGGCACCATCGTCGTCGATACGCCCAACAAGTTCCTCTATCTCGTCGAAGGCAATGGCAAGGCGCTGCGCTACGGCATCGGGGTCGGCCGTCCGGGCTTCACCTGGTCCGGCGTGAAGGCGATCACGGCCAAGCGCGAATGGCCGGATTGGACGCCGCCGGCGGAAATGATCGCGCGCCGTCCAGATCTGCCGCGGCACATGGAAGGCGGCCCTGAAAACCCGCTCGGCGCGCGCGCGATGTATCTGGGCTCTTCGCTCTATCGCATCCACGGCTCCAACGAGCCCTGGACCATCGGCACAAACGTCTCCTCCGGCTGCATCCGTATGCGGAACGAGGACGTCATCGACCTCTACGGCCGCGTCAATGTCGGCACCAGGGTCGTGGTGATGTGAACGCGGCGAAAGCGGCGAAACGAGAACGGCCGCCGGAAGGGCGGCCGTTTTGCATTTAAGGGTGATGCTGCTTACGCGTAATCGCTGCCGCCGTCGTCGCCGCCGCCGAAATCGCTGTCGTCGGCCATGTCGACGTTGTCGGCATCGTCATAGTCCTGCTGATCGTCGTTCCCATCGTTCGACGCCTGGTCGAGGAAGCCCTGGTGGGAATCATCGCGGCCGCGGTTGGAGCCGATGTCGTTGACGCCGGCATCGCGCGCGAGCGAGCCGCCAGACTGGTCGTTGCTGCCACCCCACGGGCTGCCGCCACCCCCGCGCTCCTCAATGATCGTGGTGTCGCCAAAAGCCTGATGCGAGCCGCCCATCCCGCCCATCATGTTGCGGATGCCGGAGAGCAGCATCGATCCACCGACGACGCCAGCCGCGGCGGCTGCCGCGGTGCCAAGGAAAGAGCCGCCGCCACCGCCGATGGGCGGGGCGCCATAACCCTGCTGCTGTGCGTAAGGCGGCGGCTGGCCATAGCCGGGCGGTTGCGCCTGCTGCATCGCCTGGCCGGAGTTCCAGACCGGCCGCTGCTCGCGCGGCGGCACGTTCGGGACCGAGCCGCGCGATTGGCCGCCGCCGAAAAGGGTATCGCGCATGGAATCCAGGAAGCCGCCAGATTGCGCCTGCTCCGGTGCGTGGGCTGCCTCCAGTTCCTGGATGCGGGCATTGGCGCGCTTCAGCGCCTCGTCCTGCAGCAGCACGGTCTGCACCAGCGCGTACATGGCGTTGGGCGCCTTGTTCAGGCCGTCATTTATGGCGGCGATCGCGTTCGGATCGCGCGATGCAGTTTCAAGCTTCGAAAGCCGGTCGAAAAGCTCGTCGACGAGCTGGCGTTCTTGCGGCGTCATGATCGATCTCCCTTGCGCAAACCAAGCGCGCCCAAGATGTAGGGTTCCAACGTGGCGCCAACAGTGGGGCGCGGATTAAATTTCGGTATGCGACAAGCTGCCGGTCCCGTGTCGGCGGTTTCATGCCAATGTCACGTTGTTCGCGGCCAGGAGCTGCGGAAACGCCTCGCTTGCGAGATATCTGTGCTCGCGCTCGCGGACATCAGTCATTGGATCGAGGCTCCGCAACGTCTCGTCGACGAAGCCGGGATGACACATCACGAGACTGTCGTCCGGCAGGCCCTCGATGAACTGCCGCATCAAGCTGCCGAAATCGGCGTCATCCCGCGTGAAGTCATAGGCGCCGGCGAAGGCAGGATTGAAGGCGAGACCGGCGTGCCGCGCGCGGCGGCGGAATTGAGCGCTCAGGATATCCAGCACCAGCGCTTTCGGTGAGGCGAGCCGCCGCATCAGCGGCAGCTCGCGGCCGCCCTGGCGCACCCAGGCTTTTGGCGCGGCCTCGCGGACAGCGGCGACGAAGGCGTCGCGCACCTGCGGATAGAGCTGCACATGCTGATGGCCGTCGACGAAGTCAGGCGCGTGTCCGAACGCCTGCGCGTAGGCTGCAAGCTGCGCCTTCACCTCGGCGTAAATGATCTCACGGTCGAGCCGCCGCATCAGTCCCGCACGCAGCAGCTTTGGAAAGGCCAAGAACATGTCGCCTTCGAGCGGGCGGAAATGCATGGTCAGCGGGCGAAACGGCGCCGACAGCGTGACATGCAATCCGATCGCGCAGCGCGGGCTCTTCGTGCGGGACGCTTCCAGCGCGTCGACCTCGGCGCGGCCGATCGCCGGCCCCAGCATCATCACCGATGTCGCATTGAGACGGCCGCGTTCGATGAGGTCGCGGATGGCGCGGTTGACGCCCGCACTGATTCCGTAATCGTCGGCGCAGAGCCAGATACGCCGCGGCTTCGCCGCTTGGTTCATTCCGCCGCCGTCCGGCTCGAGGCGTCGTCGGCCTTGCCGGTCTCGACACGCTTCTCGCTGTGCTCGGCGACGAAGTAGATCGGCCGCGCCTTCAGCTCGGAGAGGATTTTGCCGATATATTCGCCGACGATGCCGATCATGATGAGCTGCACGCCGCCGATCGTCATCAGGCCGACGACGAGCGAGGGATAGCCGGGCACCTGCTTGCCCGTGGTCCAGACCTCCCAGAGGATGGAGAGGCCGAACAGGAAGGCGCCGCCGGCGAGCACCACGCCGAGCAGGCTGGCAAAGCGCAACGGGGCCACCGAGAACGAGGTCAGGCCCTCGATCGAGAGGCCGAGCAGCCGCGCCGCATTGAAGGTGGTCACGCCATGGGCGCGCGCCGCGGGCTCGTAGTCGACGCGGATCTGGCGGAAGCCGATCCAGCTCGCCAGCCCCTTGAAGAAGCGGTTGCGCTCGGGCAATTGCCGCAGCGCTGCGACCGCGCGCGGCGAGAGCAGGCGGAAGTCGCCCGCGTCTTCGGGAATCTTCTGCCGCGCACCCCAATTGATCAGTGCGTAGAAGCCGTGCACGGCGAGCCGCCGCAGGAACGGCTCGTTATCGCGATGCGCCTTGGCGGTATAGACGACGTCGTAGCCGTCATCGATCCAGTGTCCGACGAGTTGTTCCACCAGCGCCGGCGGATGCTGGCCGTCGCCGTCCATGAACATCACGGCACCGCGTCTTGCGTGGTCGAGGCCGGCCATCAGCGCCGCCTCCTTGCCGAAATTGCGCGACAGCGAAACCACCTGCACGTCGATCGCATCGGCCGGCAGCGCGCGGGCGATCGCAAGCGTCGAATCCGCGCTGCCGTCGTCGACATAGACGACCTCGCAGGCAAGGCGATAGCGGTTCCGAAGCGTCCTGGCGAGATCGCAGAGCCGCTGGTGCAGCGAGGCAAGCCCCGCCGCCTCGTTGTAGATCGGCACGACAATCGACAGCCCTTTGGCCGCAGCGCTCGTGGCGTTGGTGGTCAGGGCGGAAACGTCAGAGCCCAGCGTCATCGATCAAGGTTCCAGAAGCACTCAAAACTCGTTCGAACAGCATATGGTAGCTGTCGTTTGCTGTCGCTACGCTGAATGCACCATGCGGATGCCCCAGAGATTTCTGCGCCTCACTGCCGCAGGAACGCCTCGAGCTTGGCGAACAGCGGGTTCTCGCGGTCGAAGACGTAGTCGAGCGAGACCACCGAGACGGTCTCGGCGCCATGATCGCGCAGGAAGCTCGCCAGCGCATAGAGTTTTCCGGGCGGGCAGTGCAACGTCAACATGCCTGACGAGGTCGGCCCGCCGAACGGCGTCTCCACGCCGAAATTCCGGTGCGCCTCGCTCAGCAATGCCGCATCGCACTGCCGGAAGCGGGTGCGCACCTCGCGGTATTGATTTGCCCGCGCCCGGGCCGCGATGTGATCGAGGATGATGCGAGCCGTCTCCCGCGCCGCGGGCGACCAGTCGGCGTCCCGGGAGGCGACCAGATTGGCCTGGCTGCGCAGCATGACACCGTCGTCGAGGATTTTCAGGCCGTTGGCGGCAAGCGTGGCGCCGGTCGTGGTGATGTCGACGATCAGCTCGGCGGTGCCGGCCGCGGGCGCGCCTTCGGTCGCGCCGGTGCTTTCGACGATCCGGTAGTCGACGATGCCGTGGCTCGAAAAGAAGGTCCGCGTGAGATTGATGAATTTGGTTGCGACACGCATCCGCCGGTGGTGCTGCTCGCGGAAGCCGGTGGTGACGTCGTCGAGATCGGCCATGGTGCGGACATCGATCCAGGCCTGCGGCACGGCGACCACGACGTCGGCATAGCCGAAGCCGAGCCGCTCGATCAGGGCGACGCGCCTGTCGGCATCCGCAATGTTCTCGCGCACCAGATCCTCGCCGGTGACGCCGAGATGCGCCATGCCGCGGGCGAGCTGCGAGGCGATCTCGCTGGCCGAGAGATAGGCGATCTCGACATTGTCGAGCCCTGCGATGGTGCCGCGATAATCGCGCGCGCCGCCGGCTTTCGACAGCGTCAGCCCTGCGCGCGCGAAAAAGGCTTCGGCGTTTTCCTGGAGGCGGCCTTTGGATGGAACGGCCAGAACGAACGGCGCGCTCATGACTTAAGCTCCCTTGCGGCCGATCGTGGCGAGTGCATCGACCCAGACCGAGAAGCCGACTGCGGGGATCGGCGTCTGCGATCCGAGCTGGGTCATCAGGCCGTCGTAGCGGCCGCCTGCGACCAGCGGCTCGACGCCGTTGCCCCTGTGATGCACCTCGAACTCGAAGCCGGTGTAGTAGTCGAGACCGCGCCCGAACGAGGTCGAGAAGCGCGTCTCCTTCACGTCGATCCCACGCGCGGCCATGAAGCCGACGCGGTTCTCGAACAGGTCGATCGACGCCGAAATATCCAGCCTGGTATCCGCCGCGAGCGCGCGCAGCTCGGCGACCGCCTGATCCGGATTGCCCGCGATCGACAGGAAGCGCTTGAGCACGGTCAGCGCCTCGCGCGGCAGGGCGCCGCTCTTCAGGGTGGATTGCTCGAGGAAGCGGTCGGCGATTTCGGCCGTGGTGCGGCCCCCGACATTGGTGGTGCCGGCGATCGACATCAGGTCGGTGACGAGCGCGAGCGCCGCCTTGCGGTCGGAGCCCGCGAGCGCCGCCAGCACGCCCTCATACTCGTTGCGGGCGGTGGCGGTTGCGATCGAGAGTCGTTCCAGATCCTGCTCGAGGCTGATCTTGCGGTTGAAATCCTTGATCAGCCGGCGCCGCCAGACCGGGAACAGGTCGAGCGCGTCGATCACGGCATTGAACAGTGCCACGTCGCCGGTGCGGATCTCGACATCACGGACGCCGAAGGCCGCGGTCGCCTCCAGCGCCAGCGCCAGCATCTCGGCGTCGGCCGCGGCGCGGTCCTGGCGGCCGAAGGATTCGATGCCGGCCTGCAGGAACTCACCCGGACGGCCACTCCGGTAACGGAACACCGGGCCGAGATAGCTGAAGCCCGCGGGCTCGCCGGCGCGCCCCGAGGCGAGGTAGTCGCGGGCCACGGGAATCGTCAGGTCCGGGCGCAGGCAGAGCTCCTCGCCGGTCGGGTCGGTGGTCAGGTACAGGCTCTTGCGGATGTCTTCGCCGGAGAGGTCCAGGAACGGCTCGGCCGGCTGGAGGATCGCGGGCTCGGCGTGGACGTAACCGGCCTGCGCGAACGACAACAGCAGCGTATCCGCCCAGGCGGCGGAGCCGGCAGCATTTGAGGTGGCAGTCGCGGTCATGACAGGGTCCGTTTGCCCCGGCGGAACCGGGACGGGCAAAAGGTGGGGCGCGTGTTGGCGCAGCCCCTTAGCATGGCCCGATGACGGTTTCGACCTCCAATGGACCAATGGCTTAATGGTCGCCTAGCCCCGCGGGCCGCCCCAGTCGCCGAGCACGGACTGCACCAGCGCGAGGGCGGCCACGGCCGCCGTGTCGGCCCGCAGGATTCGTGGACCCAGAGCCAGACGCAGGATATGGGGCTGGCGCAGGAGCAGGGCGCGCTCCTCCTCGGCAAAGCCGCCCTCGGGTCCGATCAGCACGTCGATGCCCTGAGCCGCATCGCGCGCGGCTTGCAGGGCTTTGAGCGGGTTCTCCGCCTCCGCGGCCTTGTCGCAAAACACCAGGAGCCGCTGTGCCGCGCGCTGGCTGAGGAAGCGCTCGAGCGGAACCGGATCGGCCACGGTCGCAAGGCTCAGGATGCCGCATTGCTCGGCCGCCTCGATGACATTGGCGCGCATGCGCTCGCCATTGACGCGCGAGGCCTGGGTAAAGCGGGTCAGCACCGGCTGGAGGGTCGAGGCGCCCATCTCCACCGCCTTCTGGACGACGTAGTCCAGCCGCGCATGCTTGAGCGGTGCGAAGACGTAGGCGAGGTCGGGCAGTTGGTCCTGTGTGCGGGTCTGCTTGAGGATCACGAGGGCATCGGGGCGCTTGCGGCCCTCGATCGCGGCCTGCCATTCGCCGTCGCGGCCGTTGAACGCCAGGATGGGATCGCCAGCGCCAAGCCGCAGCACGTTGCCGAGGTAATTGCTCTGGTCGCGGTCGAGCGCGACCTTGGCGTCCTGGATGAGGTCGGCCTCGACGAACAAACGGGGGGCGCGGAAGTCGTGGGAAGGCATGCGTTCAGGGTCCGGTTTGCGGCCGTTCTTAACCGAAAGCAGCGATTTGGGGGTAAATATTGCCCCTCGCGAGCGTCCCGGCGCCGCGCTCTTGCCCTATTCGACGGGTTGTTAAGGGCCGGCAGGAATCGTAAAAGCGCGAAAATGCCTGTTGCGCTTCAATTGGGAAGGCGCCGACCCCCTGTGGATCCTGCCGGAGATACAGCCTTGATGATCCGTCGTTTGATGGTTCCGATCACTGCCGCCATGGTGGCGATGGGCGCAGCCAGCGTCCAGGCGCAGAGCGCATTCCCCGCGCCGCTGCCCGGCCAGGCTGCAGCGCCCGCGAACGATCCCGCTTTTCCGCCGGTCAACGGCCGCGCGCCGGTCGCCAGCATCGGGGCGCCGCCGCAGGCCTCGTTCCCGACCAGCGGTGCCCCGCCAGTCGGCGGCGGCAGCTTCAGCGCCGCGCCCCCGAGCGGACCCAGTGCCAGCGCCGAGCAGTGCATGAAGGGTTTTATGGGGTTGCGTGATGAGACGGAGAAGCGCGGCAAGCTGATCAAGGCCGCAAGCGATCGCCATGCGCCGCCGGATGAGGCCTGCAACCTGATCCGCAGTTTCGTGCAGGCCGAAGTGAAGATGATGAAATATGTCGAGGCCAATTCGGCCAAATGCGGAATTCCGCCGCAGATCTCCGAGCAGTTGAAGGCCGGGCACAAGAACAGCGAGGGCATGCAGAACAAGGTCTGCCAGGTCGCGCAGCAGATGAAGCAGCGCGGGCCAGCCGGCCCGTCCCTGAGCGAGGTGCTCGGCTCTGCGTCGGCGCCTGAAGCCAACGCCGCCAAGAAGGGCGGCAACACTTTCGACACGCTTAACGGCAACGTCCTGACCCGATGAGTGATACATCCGCCCGCGTTGCCGATTCCACCGGCAACTGGGTCGATACGCTCGCCCCGCAATGGGCGCGGCCTTATTTGCGGCTGTCCCGCTACGATCGCCCGATCGGCTCATGGCTGCTGTTGATGCCGTGCTGGTGGTCGGCGGCGCTGGCCGCCGGCGTGGCGCGTGACATCCGTCATCTGCCGTTCACGATCGTCCTGTTTTTCATCGGTGCCTTCGTCATGCGCGGCGCGGGCTGCGCCTGGAACGACATCACCGACCGCGACCTCGATGCCAGGGTCGAGCGCACGCGCTCGCGGCCGCTGCCCGCGGGACAAATCACCGTGAAGCAGGCGCTGGCCTTCCTGGTCGCGCAGGCGCTCATTGGCCTCGCGGTGCTGCTCCAGTTCAACCGCTTTGCCGTCATGACCGGCATCGCCTCGCTCGTGATCGTCGCCATCTATCCCTTCATGAAGCGCGTCACCTGGTGGCCGCAGGTCTTCCTCGGGCTCGCTTTCTCCTGGGGCGCGCTGATGGGCTTTGCCGTCACCTTCGCGCGCGTCGATCTGACTGCGCTCGTGCTCTACGCCGGTTCGATCGCCTGGGTGATCGGCTACGATACGATCTATGCGCATCAGGACGCCGAGGACGATGCGCTGATCGGCGTCAAGTCCACCGCGCGCCTGTTCGCCGCCCACACGCATCAGGCGCTGATCATGTTTTACGGGCTCGCGGTGATGCTGATCGGCGTCGCGCTCGCCTCCGCCGACGTGCTCTGGCCGGCCTGGCTCGGGCTCGCCGCCTTTGCCGCGCATCTTGCGTGGCAGATCAGGCGGCTGAACATCAGTGATCCCACGCTCTGCAAGCGCCTGTTCTACTCGAACCGCGATGCGGGATTGCTGCTGTTTGCGGGATTGCTCGGGGATGCGGTGATGCGAGCGGTGTAGGTTCGTAGGGTGGTTAGCGAAGCGTAACCCACCTCTTTTGTTTCCGTGAAGATAGACAGTGGTGGGTTACGCCTTCGGCTAACCCACCCTACAGCGCCGTGCTCAGTTCCGCGCGATGATCTCGCGCTCGCCGCGATGGACCGGCAACTGGCGCGCGACGCCGGCGCGCCGGCGCACCAGAAATTTCGGACGGCGATCGCGGATCGCGTTGCGTCGGCGGCGCCGGGCTGCGGGATCGCGTTTGGCTTCGTCCAGCTGGGGCAGGGCGAAAATCTCGCTCCACATCGTCCATGCCTTCGCGATCTCGTCGGCGTCGGCGCTGACGAGAAGCGGAACGGCAAGCGAAGGATCGCGATGCACGAGAACGAGCATTTGCGCGTCGTCGATGCCGCGCAGCGCAATGCCGGTAAAATCGCTGACGCGGACGTTGACGGCCATCTGCATGCCGCGCACGGCACGGCGCAGCACGACGCGTTCGCGATGAAGCTCGATCTGCCTGACATGGCCGTCGGCGCGCGGATCATGCGCATCGAAACGGACCGGCAGAGAAAGAGGGTCGAGCCGCAAGGAGCGGCTCGACCCGGCGGGATTGGCCCCGCTTGTTGCTGTTTGACGCCTCACGGCTCTTAGTCTCCCCGCCGGGATTATGTTCCCGGTCGATGCGAGGACCTTAGCGCGACAGGTTGCGGAAACGACTTAAAAAGGCTGGTTAAGGAGGCGTCACCACCCGGCATGATTGACAAGACCTTGGCGCGCATGATTGACGGGACGTTGCGCGAAAGGCGAGAATCTGAACCTTTCGTGGCCTGAAAATGCTTGAAGTCCGCTCCAATTGAGCACATCTGGTTGGTTTGGCCGCAACCCGCTTCGAAACCGCCATCCCGACAGGATTTCGTTCGTGAACGCTTCACCATCCGCAAGCTCGACGCTTTCGTCCAAAGCCAATCGCGACCTGTTCGATCAGTCCGCGCTGTCAGATCTCGCGCAGCGGCTGGTCGAGGCGGCCAAGCGTGCCGGTGCGGACGCGGCTGATGCCGTTGCCGTGCGCGGCATCTCGCAGGGCGTCGAGGTCCGCGACGGTCGCGTCGAGGAGTCCGAGCGCTCGGAAGGCGATGATGTCGGCCTGCGCGTGCTGGTCGGCCAGCGCCAGGCGGTGGTCTCCACCAACGACGTCAGCGGCGACGCCGTGACCAAGCTCGCGGAGCGCGCGGTTGCGATGGCGAGGGTCGCCCCGCTCGACAAATATGTCGGGCTCGCCGATCCCGCGCTGCTGGCACGCAACTTCCCCGATCTCGACCTGCTCGATCCCGACGTGCCTGCCACGGCCGAGCTCGAGCGGCGCGCGCTGGAAGCCGAAGCTGCGGCGCTCGCCGTGAAAGGCGTGACGAAATCCGGTGGCGCGTCGGCCTCCGCCGGCATCGGCGGCATGGTGCTGGTGACGAGCACCGGTTTCCACGGCTCTTACCTGCGCTCCAGCCAGGGCATCTCGGCGACCGCGATCACTGGCGAAGGCACGAGCATGGAGCGCGACTACGATTTCACCTCGGCGCCGCATGCCGCCGATCTGTTGTCGCCGGAAACGGTCGGCCGCTCCGCCGGCGAGCGCACTGTGGCGCGCTTCAATCCGCGCAAGGTCGAGACCTGCAAGGTGCCCGTGGTGTTCGATCCGCGCGTCGCCGGCTCGCTGGTCGGCCATCTCGTCGGCGCCATCAATGGCGCCTCGATCGCGCGCAAGACCAGCTTTTTGAAGGACAAGCTCGGCCAGCAGCTGTTTGCCAGGAACATCCGCATCATCGACGATCCCCTGCGCAAGCGCGGCTTGCGCTCGCAGACCTTCGACGCCGAGGGTGTCGCGGCGAAGAGCCAGGCGCTGGTCGAGGAGGGCGTGCTGACCACCTGGCTGCTCGACTGCGCGACCGCGCGCGAGCTCGGGCTTCAGACCACCGGCCACGCCCATCGGGGCGTCTCCTCCTCGCCCTCGCCGGGGCCGTACAACCTGCATCTCGAAGCGGGAACGCCGACGCCGACTGAGCTGATCTCCGACATCGCCCAGGGCTTCTACGTCACCGACCTGATCGGCTCCGGCGTCAACGGCGTCACCGGCGACTACAGCCGCGGCGCCTCGGGCTTCTGGATCGAGAACGGCAAGACCACCTATCCCGTCAGCGAGGTTACGATCGCTGGCCATCTGTTCGAGATCTTCAAGTCGATGCAGCCGGCGAACGATCTCGAGTTCCGCTACGGCATCAATGCGCCGACGGTGCGCATCGAGGGTTTGACGCTTGGCGGACGTTGACGCGAGCTCGATCGACGAGACCATCCTGACACGCGACGCGACGCTGCTGAAGGATACGGTGCGGGAAGCAGGCAGCCTCGCTCACGCGATGTTCCGCACCGAGCTGAAGAAGTGGATCAAGGGCGCCTCCTCGCCGGTCTCGGAAGCCGACATCGCCGTCAACGATCTCCTCGAAGCGCGCCTGCGGGGTGCGACACCGGAGTATGGCTGGCTCTCGGAGGAGAGCGCCGACGACGAGACGCGGCTGAAGCGGCGACTGGTCTGGGTCGTCGATCCCATCGACGGCACGCGCAACTATCTCAATGGCCATGACGACTGGTGCGTCAGTGTGGCGCTGGTCGAGAATGCTTCGCCTGTCCTCGCCGCGGTCTTTGCGCCGACGACCGGCGAGTTCTTCTTCGCTGCGCGCGGACGCGGCACGACCTTGAACGATGTGCCCGTGCGTGCGACGGAAGGGGAAGAACTCGACTTCTCCCGCGTTGCCGGACCGAAGCCGCTGGTCGAGCGCCTGAAGCCGTCACTGGGCGAGATCAAGCTGCATCCGCGAATCGGTTCGCTTGCGCTCCGCCTCTGCCGGGTCGCCCATGGCGCGCTCGATGCGGCTTTTGCAGGGGGCAACAGCCATGACTGGGACCTTGCGGCGGCCGATTTGATCGTGCAGGAAGCCGATGGTAGGATGAGCGACCTCTCCGGAGATCCTCTCCTCTATAATCGCCGGGAAGTTGCGCACGGGGTGCTGGTGGCCGCGGGCCGCGATCGTCATGCGAACATTGTCGCGCATTTTCGAAAGCGCCCCTTGCCCTGAGCGCGTCCGTTGTGCTTATCGATCACTGCTTGCCGGGCAGCCCGTTAGGAAGAGAACCCATGTCAGATAGCGCCCCGCAACAACTGCTCCATCTCGTCATCGGCGGCGAGCTCGTCGACCTCGAACACAACACTTTCAAGAACCTGGACGACGTCGAGATCGTTGGCCTCTATCCGAATTACGCGACCGCTCACGCCGCCTGGCGGGCCAAGGCGCAGAGCACGGTCGACAATGCGCAGATGCGCTATTTCATCGTCCATCTCCACCGGCTGCTCGACCCGGGTCAAGAACCGAAGCCGGCGCGTTGAAGAGACTGCTTCGCAATACGCTGCGAAGCAGCTTCGTTCAGCGTGCCGCCGGTTTCCTGGCGGCCGAATATCTGCGTCTGGTCTGGCGGACCAACAAGTTCACGTTCGATCCGCCAGACGTCTACGGCCAGGTCGAGCCACGGATCCCCGCGATCTTCGCCTTCTGGCACGGCCAGCATTTCCTGACGCCGTTCATCAAGAACAAGGAGTCCTACCGGGCCAAGGTCCTGATCTCCCGGCATCGCGACGGCGAGTTCAACGCCATCGCGGTGGAGCGGCTCGGCATCGGCACCATCCGCGGCTCCGGCGACCATGGCGGCGCTTTCCACCGTAAAGGTGGCGTCGGGGCCTTCAGGGAAATGGTGCAGGCGCTCCAGGACAACTATAATGTGGCCTTGACCGCCGATGTCCCGAAACGCGCGCGCGTGGCCGGGCTCGGCATCATCATGCTGGCACGGGAATCGGGGCGGCCGATCATGCCTTTCGCCATGGCGACCAGCCGCTTCATCCGGCTCAAGAACTGGGATCGCACCACCATCAATTTGCCATTTGGGCGAGGCGCATTGGTGGGCATCAAGGAAATCAACGTCCCGCCGGACGCCGACGCCGCCACCATGGAGGCGCTGCGGCAGGAGCTGGAGGAGACGTTGAACGAAGCAACCCGCCTCGCCTATGCCCAACTCGGCCGCCCGGAACCGGACCATGGCTAATTCGCTGCCGATGACGCTGCGGATGTACCGGCGGCTGTCGTCCGGCCTGGTGCCGCTCGCGCCTGCGTTGATCAAGCGCCGGCTCAAGCAGGGCAAGGAAGACCCGGCCCGCGTCGGCGAGCGGCGTGGTCTCAGCGATGACGTGCGGCCGCATGGTCCGCTGGTCTGGATTCACGGTGCAAGCGTCGGCGAGGTGCTGGCCGCAGCCGCGCTCGTCGAGAGGCTTCGCGATCTCAACCTGCGCATCCTGCTGACATCGGGCACGGTGACCTCGGCGGCGATGGTGGCCAAGCGCTTTCCCCCCGACGTCATCCATCAATACGTGCCGTACGACTCGCCTCGCTATGTCGCGCGCTTTCTCGATCACTGGCAGCCGTCGCTCGCTTTGTTCATCGAATCCGATCTGTGGCCGAACCTGATCCTGGCGGGTGCCGCGCGGCGCGTGCCGATGGTCCTGATCAACGGGCGGATGTCCCCGCGCTCCTTCCCGCGCTGGCGGCGGGTGCAGGGCACGATCTCGGCGCTGCTCTCGAAGTTCGACGTTTGCCTCGCGCAGTCGAAGACCGACGCCGAGCGCTTTGCCGCGCTCGGCAGCCAGAACGTCGCGATCACGGGCAACCTCAAGCTCGACGTGCCCGCCCCGCCCGCCGATCCCGCAAAACTCGAGCGGCTGATGGCGGTGACGCGGGGACGTCCCATCGTCGTCGCGGCCTCGACCCATCCGGGCGAGGACGAGATGCTGATCTCGGCGCATCGCACGCTTGCCGGCTTCTTCCCCTCGCTGCTCACCGTGATCGTGCCGCGTCATCCGGATCGCGGCCCGTCGATCTCGGGATTGATCACGGCCTCGGGCCTGAAGGCCGGCCAGCGCTCGCGCGAGGAGCTGCCAACGGCTGCGACCGACATCTATGTCGCCGATACCATGGGCGAGCTCGGCCTGTTCTACCGCCTGTCGCCGATCGTGTTCATGGGCAAATCGCTGATCGGGCATGGCGGCCAGAATCCGATCGAGGCGATCAAGCTCGGCGCTGCGATCGTCCACGGGCCGAACGTCTCCAATTTCAGCGAACTCTATGCGGCGCTCGACCAAAGCGGCGGCGCGCGCGCGGCCGATACTCAGGAGGCGCTGGTGAAGCAGCTCGGCCAGTTGCTCGCCGACCCCGCCGTGCGCGACAAGATGCAGCGCGCCGGCCATGGCGTGGTCGAGCAGCTCGGCGGCGCGCTGGATCGCACGCTCGTGGCGCTCGAGCCCTATCTGCTCCAGCTCCGGCTGGAGATGGGAGCCGCCAATGCGTGAGCCGGCCTTCTGGTACCGGCCACGTTCGTTCAAGTCGCATCTTTTAGGGCCACTCGGCGCGCTCTATGGCGCGGTCGCGGAGCGCCGCATGATGCGCAAGGGTTTCGACGCCGGCATTCCCGTGCTCTGCGTCGGCAATTACCATGTCGGCGGCGCCGGCAAGACGCCGACGGTGCTGGCCCTGACCAAATTGTTGCGCGCGCTCGGCGAAACTCCGGTCGTGCTCAGCCGCGGCTATGGCGGGCGGTTGCAGGGCCCGGTGATGGTCGACGCTGCAAGGCACGGCGCGACCGATGTCGGCGACGAGCCGCTGATGATGGCGCGCGAGGTGCCGGTCGCGGTTGCGCGCGACCGGCTTGGCGGCGTCGCGCTTGCGAAATCGCAGGGCGCAACCGTGATCCTGATGGACGACGGCTTTCAAAACCCGCGCCTTCAGAAGGATGCCTCGCTCATCGTGATCGACGGCGCGCGCGGGATCGGCAACGGCAAGGTGTTTCCCGCAGGTCCCCTGCGTGCGCCATTGAAAATGCAGATGTCGCGCACCGACGCGCTTGTCCTGATCGGCGACGGACAGGCGGCAGACGGCATCGCCGCCGAGATCGCCGCGCGCGGAAAACCGGTGCTGCGCGCGCGCTTGAAGCCGGAGGCCGCATCGGTGGCAAGCCTGTTCGGCAAACCGGTGCTTGCGTTTGCCGGCATCGGCGATCCCGAGCGCTTCTTCCGCAGCTTGCGCGCCTGCGGCATCGACGTCGCGCGCACGCGCCCTTTCGCCGATCATCACATGTTCTCGCTGGCCGAGATCGATGCGATGGTGGATGAGGCAAGACGCGAGCAGCTCACGCTGGTCACCACCGAGAAGGACCTCGCGCGCCTGCGGGGCATGGCGGGCCTGGCCGGTGACATCGTGCCGTTTGCCGTCACGCTCGAATTCGACGATCCCGCAGGCCTGCGCCGTTTCGTCAGCGACCGCCTGTTCAAGGCAAGAGAGCGCAGGTTCAGCCTGCGCTGATCTCGTAGCGGGCGCCTGTCTCGTAGGGTGGGCAAAGGCGCGCAGCGCCGTGCCCACCATCTTTCGTTAACCGCATCGGAAGTGGTGGGCACGCTTCGCTTTGCCCACCCTGCGCAATCCCATTCAGGCGACATTCATCGAAGAGTTTCTATCGAAGCGGTGCTCGAACGGGAGAATTCGCGTGAAACTGTCGTCCACCGCCGTTGCCGCCGTCACTCACTCCTGCGGCTTCAGCGCGCGCGGAAAATGCCGTTGCAGCACGGCAGTCGGTTGGGCGTAGGCCTCTTGCAGGTCGACGCTCCAGTATTTCAGCTCGTCGAGCGGGATCCGCGTGTCGGTCACGGCGCAGCGCACATAGGTGCCCGGCGAGATCACGCGGAAATCGCCGTCCAGATATTGCACCTGCGCTTCGCCATGGCCCGAGGGGCCGAACTTGTTCAGCACGGTCGATCGTCTCCGAGAAAGATTTGGTGGATTTCGATGTAGCATAGATAGGGTCGGTTGTCCGCCCGTTAAACCCACCGATTTGTGATGTTTTGCGGGCATGTCCGCGTGATAGTTCTGCGGCGAAGGATCGTTGGTCCCGGTCCGCTCATGACCCGGCAGTCTTCGATGCGCCTTCGATTCGTTGTTCTCTTCGCAATGCTCCTGATGTCGGCCGCGCGCGCCGCGCCCGCGCCGCAGGCGATCGAGATTCCACTCGGCTCGGGAACACTGCACGCACAGCTCTACAAGCCCGACGGCGATGGCCCGTTTCCGACCGTGATCGCGCTGCATGGCTGCGGCGGTCTCGGAGGCCATTCCGATCCCGTACAGCCGCGCTACCGCGACTGGACCGAGCAACTGCTCAAGGCTGGCAATGCGGTGCTGTGGCCCGACAGCTACGGCTCGCGCGAAGTCGGACCGCAATGCCGCGTCAAGGAAGTGCACATCAAGGCGCGGCGCGAACGCGTTGCCGACATCGCAGCGTCGCGCAGCTGGCTGATGAAGCAGCCCTGGGTCGCGCGCGAACGCGTCAGCCTGATCGGTTGGGCCAATGGTGCCAGCGCGCTGCTCTGGGCCGTGCGCCCGCAAAACGCCGGCCGTGACGGCGCGCCGGATTTTCGTGCCGCGATCGCGTTCTATCCGGACTGTCGCATCTCGGCGGGGCTCGGCTGGAGCACGCGCGTACCGACACTGCTCCTGATCGGCGGCAAGGACGACATCTCCTCGCCGCCGGCCTGCCGCCAGATGGTGGACGGCGCCTACGGCCGCAGCGCGCTCGCGCGCATCGTGGTCTATCCCGGCGGCTATCATGATTTCGACCGCGCAAATTTGCCACTGCACGCGTCTGCGACCGAGGCGGAAACGCCCGATCGCGGCCATGTCGGCACCGACACCGAGGCCCGCGCGGATTCGCAGAAGCTGGTCGCGGAGTGGCTGGCAAGGTGAGGAGGTCTCGTAGCCCGGATGGAGCGCAGCGAAATCCGGGATTGCGCCATACGCGGTGAAATCCCGGATTACACTTTCGCTCAGTTCCCCAAGCGGGGCCGCCCGAGGAACAAGGTAGCGGACAGCCCCGCATCGACCACCGCCCTGCACAGGTCGTCATGGCCGACAGCTTGAAGCTACGGATTGCGAAGGCCTGAGGTTTCAGCGCAAATCCTGCAGCCGCTGGTCATAGTTCGACCATGATGTCGGCTAAACGCCATTCATCATGATGAACCGCTTCTTCCTGTTCTCCTCCGCACTGGTCGTCTTCACCATCGCGATCCTGCTCTTCGAGGCCCACGCCGGCGCGCCGCTGGTCACTCCGGAACATTGCGGTTTCTGGACCACGATCGACGCCGGATTGTCCTGCCGGTAGGTGCTGTGACGGAACCTCGCAATGTGCGCCTGTGGACACATGCGCACCACGTTCTCGGTGTCATCGCCCGCGGAGGCGGGCGATCCAGTATTCCAGAGACAGTACGAGGATACGGAGATGCCGCGGCGTACTGGATTCCCCGCCTCCGAGGGGAATGGCTGCGAGGTTGGGAAGCGCCGCTCACAGCTCTAGAACAAACTGCCCTGATCCACCGGCTTTGCCATGCGCTTCGGCGCCGGCTTCGCCTCGCGTGACGCCGGCTTCGGCTGTGTGGACGCGCGTGCCTCAGGCGCCGGCCGATCCGCGTCCGCGGTCGCGCCTACGCGTCCATCCGCGAATTCGATCTCGAGCCGCGCGGCCGGCCCGATTGCATCTGCGGCATGAACGGGATGTCCGGCCTCATCGCGCACCAGCGCAAAGCCGCGGGCGAGCACGCCGCGGTAGGACAGGGCCGAGAGCAGTTTTCCGCTGTTCCCGACGCGCGCATCGAGCCGCTGCAACAGCGTCGTTATCGCGCGGCTCGCGCGCTCGGAGAGGCGATGGGTGCGCTCGCGCTGGCGGGCGATGGCATTGCGCTGCGCCTGCGCGTTGGAAAGTTTTGAGGCTCGCAAGCGCACCTCGAGCCCGGCAAAGCGGTCGCGCCGACGCCGCAACAAGGATCGCGCGGCGAGGCCGAGCCGTTCGCCGCACACCGTGAGGCGATGATCGGCCTGCGCGATCTGGCCGTGCAGCACCCGCAGCGTCAGCCGCGCGCTGGTCGCGGCGAAACGGCGGAAATGCGCGTGCGTATTGGCCTTGAGCCCGCGGGGCAGCGCGGCGCCCGCGGAATCCAGCCGCTGCCGCGGGATCGCCAGGAGATCGCTCGCCGCAGGCAGGGCGCGCGCTGCGGCGCGCAGCTCGTTGCGGCGGCTTTCCTGGCCACGCTGCCAGCAGGCGCGGGTGCGTCGCGCGAGATCGGCGACCTCGACGAACAAATCGCTGCGCACCGGCACCGTCATCTCGGCCGCTGCCGTCGGCGTCGGCGCGCGCTTGTCGGCGGCGAAATCGATCAGCGTGATGTCGGTCTCGTGGCCCACCGCCGAGATCAGCGGGATCAAGCTCTCGGCCGCTGCCCGCACCACGATCTCCTCGTTGAACGACCAGAGATCCTCGAGTGAGCCGCCGCCGCGCGCCACGATCAAGACGTCCGGCCGGGGAATCTTGCCGCCCTCCGGCAGTGCGTTGAAGCCGCGGATCGCAGCCGCGATCTGCTCGGCCGAGCCTTCGCCCTGCACCTTGACCGGCCACACCAGCACGCGGCGGGGGAAGCGGTCCTCGAGCCGATGCAGGATGTCGCGGATGACGGCGCCTGTCGGCGACGTCACGACGCCGATCACCTCCGGCAGCCAGGGTAAAAGCTGCTTCCGCGCCTCGTCGAACAGGCCCTCGGCCGCGAGCTTCTTCTTGCGCTCCTCCATCAGCGCCATCAGTGCGCCGATGCCGGCCGGCTCCAGCGCCTCGATCACGATCTGGTATTTCGAGGAGCCCGGATAGGTGGTGAGCTTGCCGGTGGCGATGACCTCGAGCCCCTCCTGGGGCTTGAAGCGCATCCGGCTATGGACGCCCTTCCAGATCACCGCCTCGATCTTGGCGCTCTCGTCCTTCAGCGCGAAGTAGCAATGCCCCGAGGAGTGCGCGCCGCGAAAACCGGAGATCTCGCCGCGGACCCGGACGTGGCCATAGGTGTCCTCCACCGTCCGCTTCAGGGACAGCGAGAGCTCGGAGACGGTGAATTCGGGCGTGTTGAGCAAGGGTTCCGCTGATGGCATCGGCAAACGATTCGGCATTTGGGGATCGAAACTCAAACTAGGGATTTTCGCATCCCAGCGCCAATCCGGGAGTTGATCGAAAGAGTACTCTATGTTACAGAGTTCTCTACTGATGGTAAAACCAACGGAGTTTGAGCCATGGCGATCCGGTTGCTGCGAGGTGCTTTGGGCCTTTTGAAATGGGGCCTGTGTGCGGTCGGCGCCGTCGCGCTGCTGCTGACCGCGATGATAGCGACCCCACTGGAGCGGCCGCCGGAGATGCGCTCCGTCTCGGACTCAGCCAAGGGTATCGACTGGTCCACGATGCCGGCACTGGAGCGCTTCCAGGCTCGCGACGGCACCTGGCTGGGCTACCGGCATTACGTGCCGAAGGGGCAGGCGACCGGCCGCGGCGCGGTCTTCATTCACGGCTCCTCGGGCTCATCAGGCACGGTCAATCACGCGCTGACAGCGGCGCTCGCCACGCGCGGGGTCGAGACCTGGGCGCTCGATATGCGCGGCCACGGCGCCTCCGGCACGCATGGCGATATCGGCTATGTCGGCCAGCTTGAGGACGACCTCGTCGATTTCGTCGCACATGTCCGCAAGAGCGCGCCGGACCTGCCGCTGACCCTGATCGGCCATTCCGCCGGCGGCGGCTTCTCGCTGCGCGTCGCGGCAACGCCAATCATGCAGGACATGTTCGTGCGCACCGTGCTGCTCGCGCCCTATCTCGGCTATGACGCGCCCACCAACAAGCCGCACTCGGGCGGCTGGGCCAATGCCGACCTGCCGCGCTTCTTCGGCCTCGCGGCACTGCGCAAGCTCGGCATCGATTGCTGCTCGCAGCTTCCGGTGCTCGCCTTCGCGGTGCCACCGAATTACGAGAAGATCCTCGTCTCTACCTATTCCGACCGCCTGATGCGCAATTTTGCCACCCGCGGCTACCGCATCGATCTGCCCAACGTGACGCGCCCTCTCACGATCTTCGCCGGCGCCGCGGATGAGATGATGATCTCCGACAAATACGCAGAGGCCGTGCAGGCGGTGAAGCCGTCCGTCGACGTCAAGGTGCTCGAAGGCATCAACCACATGGGCATCGTCACCAATCCGAAGGCGGTCTCGGCGATCGCAGAGGACGTGGCGACGCGGGGGAGTGGGCAGTCATGATGAGACCCGATGGTGGCCGGCCGAGGAGGAACCCGTGAAAAACCTGTTCGAAGCTGGAAAATTGCTGCTGCTCGACATGGCGGCGACGCTGTTCTTTCTCGTGCTCTATCTGCTGACACACAATGTAACCCTGTCGGTCGTGCTCGGCATGGCGCTGGGCATCGCCCAGATCGGCTGGCAAGTCGCGCGCCGCAAGCCGATCGACACCATGCAATGGATGAGCCTGTTTCTGGTGCTCGGCGCCGGCACCGTCACGCTGATCACCAACGATCCGCGCTTCGTGATGATCAAGCCGAGCGTGATCTACGTCATCGTCGGTGTTGTGATGCTGAAGCGGGGGTGGATGAATCGCTATCTGCCGCCGATCGCGATCGAACTGGTGCCGGATATCGCCGTCATCGTCGGCTATGCCTGGTCCGGCCTGATGTTCTTCTCGGCGGCGCTGAACGTGATCGTCGCTCTCAACGTCGACGTTGCGACCTGGTCGGTCGCCATGTCGATCTATGGCATCGTCAGCAAAGCCGCGATGTTCCTGATTGGTTACACGTTCATGCGCACCATCGGTGCTGCGCGCCGTCGACGTGCCGTCGACCGCCGGCACGATGCTGCGATGATGCCGGGTTGACGGGGGCTGACATGATCGCTGCAATCGTTTGGGGCGGCCTGACCGCCATCGTCGCAGGCCTGGCTATCCTCGGCTTCGCCGGACTGGTGCTGGCCTGGCTGATCGCGACGCCGATCCGGCGGCCGGCCGAATTGACCTCGGTCTCGGCGACAGCGCGCGCCGTGGATCGCAGCGACGTGCCCCCGCTCGAGCGCTTTCATGCTCGCGACGGCACCGAGCTGGGATACCGGCGCTATCCGGCGCGCGCGCCGGCGACCGGGCAGATCGCCATCGTCGTGCATGGCTCGTCAGGATCGAGCATCGCCGTCCATGC